>JBEKXR010000110.1:0-9590 GCA_049511935.1 Spirochaetia bacterium
CTCCGCGAGTCACAGCCCTGCCGTGGAATAAGTTCTGAGGCTGCCGTCGACACGTCCGACCTCCCGGAGCGCCTCGCGCAGGAGCTTCTGAACACAAGACGTCGAGGCGAGCGCAGCGCGACCCATGTTGAGACGGGCAGTCAGCAAGCTGTACCCCTCTCTCCCAGCACGACGCATCTCGCCTGCCTTTCCCGCGCCCTCAGCCACGCCCCCCTGTTGCCCTCCCGGCCGAACTCCAGTCCGGACTCCCGCGAAGCCCCCCGTCAGGAGCCATAATTGTTACTTCTGTTTGAAGAGTGCCTGGATCATGGGGTAGGGCGCGTTGCCCCTCGTTGCCAGCCTGAGAATCTCAGCGCGTGACATGATGTCCGGGGTAACCGCGGAGAAGGATTCTCGTTCCATTCGTGCCTCCTCAAGCGCAAGAAGACACGTCGCTCGACCAATTCGTTCCTTGTGACGATGGCACATTGGCTCTTTCTTCGTTCGGCCGTCCGTCTACACTTGCACCATGAAGTCGCGCTTCTGGTCGGCATTCGCACTCTCAGCCTTGGGCTACGAGATCACCTTTTTTGCCACGACGCTCGTCGTTTTCAATCGCAGCCGCAATCCGTTCGATGTGGGTCTCTTCACCGCTCTCACCTTCGCGCCGCAGCTCCTCGCGCCCTTCTTCGGGATGGTGTCGGCCAGGATCGGCGGTCGCACGGGGTTGTCCGCCGCATGCGGGATTGCCGGCGTCCTGATTGCGTGCGTG
Organism: Spirochaetia bacterium; assembly: GCA_049511935.1. Classification (GTDB taxonomy): domain Bacteria; phylum Spirochaetota; class Spirochaetia; order SZUA-6; family Fen-1364; genus Fen-1364. The sequence continues at coordinate 752 of JBEKXR010000110.1, forward strand.
GGAATATTGAAGGACGCGCTGCCGCTCTTCGTCGTGTGGATCCTGATCTCCTGCCTCTTCGTCTTCATCTCGAACGTCCGCACGACGCTCATGAGCGGGAGCTTCGCCGCGTTCTATGCGACGCTCGTTTCCCTGCACTCCCTGAGAGACCGATCGACATCATCGGAGTCCCGAGGCGTGGTCTACGGCACGATCACGGCAGCGGGCGTTCCCCCGGCGGTCATCTCCATGCTCGTGGGATCCTTCATGATACGGACGATGGGGATTCAGAGCGTGCTGGTGGCCTGCGGGGCATGCGCGACAGGCTGTCTTGTTCTTTGGGTCGTGTTGTTTGGAAGATGGAGCTCGAACCGCGAAGGCGCGCAGGCAGGCGCGACCCCGGAAAGATCGCAAAGGAAGGGAGAGGAATTCATGAGCAACGAACAGACGAAGATTGAGGGCTTTCAGAAGTCGAGGAATAAAGCCGACGCGTACTACCAGGAGGCGTCGCCGGCCTACCGCGCTTTCCAGGAACTTGCGAAACAGGCATTCCGTCCAGGTGCTCTGGAGAAGCGGGTCAAGGAGATGATCGCGATCGCGATCTCGATCGTTGTGAAGTGCGAGCCGTGCATCGAGCATCACGTTCGGGAGGCCCTGCAGGATGGGGCAACCGAGGAGCAGATCGTGGAGGCCATCGAGGTCGCCTTCGAGATGGGCGGCGGCCCGGCAACGGTGCAGGCGCGCTTCGCGCTGGAGGCAATGGAGCACTACCGCCCGCGGCAATAGCGCCCGCGGCGTTCGCAGGGTATGCTCCCTCCATGCTTCTGATCGCGCTGGACAAGAAGGATCACCTGCCGGCGTACCGGCAGATTGCCCGCAGGATCGAGAAGCTCATTGAGACTGAGGCCATTGGCGAGGGAGATATCCTCCCGCCGACACGGAGGCTGGCGCGACAGCTGAACGTGAGCCGCTACACGGTCTATTGCGCCTACCAGGAGCTGTGGGCCCGCGGATTCCTGGTGAGCACTCCCGGCTCCTACTCGCGGGTTCGCGCGAGGGCGGCGGGCGTGCGGATCGGCCGCTCGGGGCACGAGGTACCGGCAACCACGCCGGTCGACAGGCTCATCGACCTGGGCGCGTACCGCCTGGATGAAGGCCTGTTCCCGATGCGCGACCTGCGGCGGGCTCTTCAGCGCGTGAGCCGTGACGAGAATGCCTCCCTGCTGCATTACGGGGACCCGCAGGGCTACCTCCCACTTCGGGAGACCATCGCATCGCGCTTGTGCAGCCACAGCATCCCGGCCGGGCCGGAGAACATTCTCATCACGAACGGCGCGCTCCATGGCCTGGACCTCGCGTTTCGCCTGCTCGCCCGTGAAGGCGGGAGAATCATCGTAGAGGAGCCCACCTTCAAGGGCGCCCTCTCCTTAAGCCGGCTTCACGGCGTCACGCCGATCGGAGTCCCTCTGCGGGAAGACGGGATGGACGAGGTTGTGCTCAGGAAGCGCCTAGGGCAGAGGGGCCTCAGGTTCCTGTTTATCATCCCCAGCTTCCAGAACCCGAGCGGAATCACCACGTCGCAGGAACGCCGCGAACGGATCCTCTCGCTCTGCGAATCGCGCGGGCTTCCGGTCGTCGAGGATGCCTTCGAAGAGGAGATGTCCTACTTCGGGAGCGTCGTTCTTCCGCTGAAATCCATGGACCGAACCGGCGCCGTCCTGTCGCTGGGCACGTTTTCCAAGGTGCTCTTCCCGGGGCTTCGCATCGGATGGATCGCCGCGGATCGCTGCCGCATCGAAAAGCTGTGCGCCATCCGGAAGCTGAGCGACGACGGCGGCAATGCAATGATGCAGGCAGCCATGAACGAGCTCTGCCTGTCAGGGAGCTACCAGAAACACCTGGAGCTCGTGAATAAGGTTTATGCCAGGCGCATGCGTGCGGTGCTCGAGTCCCTTTCTTGCCACATCCCGCCGGAAAAGGCCACCTGGACCCGGCCCTGCGGCGGTTACCTTGTCTGGCTCACCCTTGAGTCCACCAGCATGAGCGAGGCGGAGCTGCGTTCCCGCCTGCGCGCGCAGGGCGTGGACGCTGAGCCTGGGTCGGGCTGCTTCCCGAAGGCTCCCGCTCGGCTGCACCTTCGGCTTTCAATTTCGACTCATACAGAAGAGGTGCTCAGGGAGGGGATCCGACGGCTCGGCAAGGCCCTGGAGATGGCATGAGGGACCCGACCTCGGTCTGGGAGGGTGGCGGGCAGGACTATCCTACCTTTTAGGATGCACCCGGCGCGACGACAGCCGCGTGGTATCCCTTTGCCTCCACCTTACGGACGAACTCAGCGGGGTCCGCCTTGATCAGGTCGAAGGTGTCGTAATGCATCGGGATGCAGACCTTTGCTTTCAGGAACCCGGCCGCCCGCACCGCGTCATCGATTCCCATTGTAAAATTGTCAGGCCGCCCGCCGGCGGGTTTCAGTGAAGGCCGGAACGCGCATCCCGAGAAAAGTATCCCTCCAACCGCACGACCCTGTCCGTGAATCTCATGTCCGCTTCCCGGTGACTGATGACGATGAGCGTCTTTCCGCGCAGCCGGGCATCCAGCGCGTCCATGAGGGAGTCAGCGGTCTTCTCATCCAGCCCCTCGGTGGGCTCGTCCAGGACAAACAAGGGGGCATCCTTCAGAAGGGCCCGGGCAACAGCCAGGCGTCGGGCCTCGCCCGCGGAAAGCTCGTGCCCCCTTTCGCCCACGGTCGTCTCCAGGCCCTCGGGCAAGGCCGCAACGAGACGGGAAAGCTGGGCCGCCTCCACGGCGGACCGGATTTTCTCCTCATCTCCCCCGCGGCCTTCGGGCAGGGCAAGCGAGAGGTTGTCACGGAGGGAAGCATGAAAGAAAAAAGGCGATTGCGGCACGACGGCGAACAGCCGGCGTGCATCTTCGCCGCGGAGCGACCGCAGCTCCACCCGTCTGCCGGCCCCCGCCAGTGTGATGCTTCCCTGCTCGTAATCCCAGAATCGAAGGAACAGGTTCAGCAGGGTGCTCTTGCCGACCCCGCTGGGACCTGAGATGCCGACTCTGCCACCCGGGGGGACTTCCATCGAAAGACCGTCGATCACCCAGGTGCTGTCCGGAACATAGCGGAACCGCAGGTCTCGTACGACAAGCCCGAGTGACTCTCCCTGTCCGCGGCGGAAGGCCCGAGTCGGGCTCTGCGGTTCCTTCACGCCGGGAGCCTCGTCGATGAGCTCGAAGAGTCGATGTGCCGCCGCGGCGAGCTCCCCCGCGCGCTGGATCACCGGCGGAAGAGGCATAACCGCCTCGAAGGCGGCAAGGACGAACACGGTGAGCATTGCCATTTCCGCTCCCGGCAGCGGCCCGGCAGCAACCCGCGGGGCCAGCACCAGGGCGGCAGCCCACGCCGCGAGGGAGCTCGCCGCGATCAGCCCCGCGTCTCCGGCCCCCTGGAGCGCCGCAAGTCGGCGTTCACGACGCTCGATCTCCCTGGTCGTCAGTTTCATCTGCTGCTCACGCAGCTGCACCGCTTCCAGCGCGATCAGCTCCGCCATGCCCTGCGCGTGCTCGACCACGGAGGCGCGAAGGTCCGAGGAGAGGGCAACCCGCTCCTGGCCCGGCGTCCGGGAGAATCTTCTCAGGAGGAGCGGCAGGAGCACTCCGCCGCAGGCGAGAGCAGCCACGTCGATCGCGGCAATGCGCGGGTCGAACCGCGCGAGGAAGGGCACGATGAGACCGAGGGCGAGCACCGCGACGAGCGAGGGCACGACGCCCCGGACGTAGAAGTCATCCAGCGTATCCACATCGGCCCGGATCCTGCCCAGCAGGTCGCCGCTGCGGTGCGCCTGCAGCCGGGCGGGAGCCAGCGGCTCGATGCGCCGGAAAAACCAGACCCGGATCGTTGAAAGTATCCGCAGGGTCGTGTCGTGGTTGACAAAGCGCTCCGCGTACCGTGCCCCTGCCCGTGCGAGTGCAAGGGCCCGTATTGCCGCCGCGGGGGTCGTATAGTCCATGAACGCCCCGGCGGCGCCTGCCAGCGCCATCGACGTGATGAACCAGCTCGAGAGCGCGAGCAGGCCCAGGTTCGCCGCCAGGGCGACGAGCGACAGGAAGATCCCCAGCAGGGCCATGCGCCACGAAGGCAGCAGGAGCGACAGGAGGCGGAGCGCGGTTTTCATCGAATCGGGCCCGCCCTTCCGTCCCTGATCTCGACGATCCTGTCCATGCCCGCCGCGGACCCGGCACGGTGAGTGACGACAAGGGTCGTGCGTCCTGCGGACAATTCCAGGATGCCCTCGGAAACCAGGGCCGCGTTCTCGGCATCCAGGTGCGCGGTGGGCTCGTCAAGGAGGACGAGCAGGGGGGTGCGGAGGAAGAGCCGGGCCAGGGCGATGCGCTGGGCCTGGCCCGTGGAAAGGCCCTGCCCGGCTTCCCCCACCGGCGTGTCCAGGGCGATCTCCTCCATGCGTGCGAGTGACGCAGCTTTGCGGATTTCTTCCTCCGAAGCATCCTGCCGCCCGAGCCTGACATTGTCGCGCACAGAGCCATGAAAGAGCGTCGGCCGCTGGGGGAGCCAGGCGACGATGCGGCGCCACTCTGTGACCTCGAAGTTCGCCAGTGGCATACCGTCGATCTCGATTGTCCCCTGCTGCGGCCGGGCAAAGCGATTCAGAAGCGCAAGGAGTGTGGACTTGCCCGCGCCGCTTGTCCCCGTAAGCGCCAGGCGCTCGGCTGAGCCCACCGATAGGGTCAGACCCGAAAGAACGGGCCCGGATCCATAGGAGAAATCCACACCGCGGAACGTGATGGCGGGGGCGCGCGTGATCCGCCGGTGCCGCACAGGAGTTGGGCCGGGTGCCACCCCTCCCCCCGCAGGGACCTCCAGGAACGACTTGATCTGTTCGGCCGCGCTGATCGCTTCCATTCGCGAGTGGTGGAGGGTGCCGAGCGTTCTCAGGGTGAGGAAATACTCGGGGGCGACCAGCAGGATGAAATAGGCGGGGCTGAAGGCCATGGTACCGTGGAGAAGCCGGAAGCCCGAGATCACCGCGACAATGGCGATGCTCACGGCGGAGATCAGCTCCAGCATGAATGAAGAGAGAAACGCGATGCGCAGCACCGACATCGTGAGCACGCGGTGCTCGCGGGAAGCGCGCTCGATCTCGGCGGTCTCCCTCCGTACGGCGTCGAACATCCGCACGGTGGCAAGCCCCTGCAGGACGTCGAGGAATCTCCCGCTCATCCGGGCAAGCTGGCCCCACAGCCTCTGGTGTCTCTCGAGCGCCTGCTCGCCGATCACGATCATGCTCACGGGAAGGAACACGGCGGTGAGCACGAGCACCAGCCCGGAGATCCAGTCCAGGGGGAAGACGACGGCGAGAATCGTGAAGGGAAGCAGCAAAGCGATCGAGCGCTGGGGGAGGTACTTCGAGTAATACGCGTCCAGCGCCTCCACCGCGTCCACCGAGACGTGCGCGATCTGCCCGGCGCGCAGATTGAAAAGGCCCAGGGGACCGATTCGCGCGACGTGTCCGACACATTCGGCACGCAGCGTTCTTTTGACTTTCGAGGCACAGAGCGATGCGGCGCGTCTTGCGGCGGCGGCAACGGCGGCGCGCATGAGGATCGCGGCCATCGCGCCGGCGAACAGGGGGAGAAGGGCGGGAACCGCGGAGCCCCGGAATATCACTGCATCGGCGACCTTCGCGAGGAGCCCGGTCTGCAGGACGAGCAGGATGCCGGCCAGCTCTCCGAGCGCGACCGCCGCGGCGAGTCTGCCCCGTACGGAAGAAGCATGTTCACGCAGCCAGCGGGAGATCCCCGTCATCGCGAGCAAGAATCTACACGGAGGGCATCTGGTTGTTGAAGGGGCCTACGCACAATGATATCGTCAGGGTATGAGCGTCGCGGCACTCTCCCGGATCCAGTTTGCCACCGTTGCCGTGTTCCACTTCCTCTTCGTCCCGCTCACCCTCGGGCTCACCGTGATGACCGCCTGCATGGAGACGCGCTATGCGCGGACCGGGGACGAGACATTCCTGAAAATGACGAGGTACTGGAGCAGGCTCATGCTGGTGAACTTCGCAGTGGGTGTGGTCACCGGCATCACACTGGAGTTCCAGTTCGGCATGAACTGGGCCGAGTACTCGAAGTTCGTCGGTGACATCTTCGGCGCCCCGCTGGCAATCGAGGCCACCGTTGCCTTTTTCCTGGAGTCCACATTCATCGGGGTGTGGATGTTCAGCTGGAAGCGGGTGTCGCGCGGAGTGCACGCGGGCATCATGTGGGTGGTGGCCGGGGCGAGCACGCTTTCCGCCCTGTGGATCCTGCTGGCCAACGGCTGGATGCAGAGGCCGCGCGGGTACGAGCTGGTCGGCGGCAGGGCGGTGCTCACGTCCTTCGGCGCGCTGCTAGGAAGCCCCTATGTATGGATCAAGTTCTTTCATGTCATCGCTTCCGCGTATACCCTCACGGCTTTTTTCATCATGGGCATTTCCGCGATCCAGATATTGTTGAAGAAAAAGGAAGAAATGTTCCGCCGGTCCTTCAGGATCGCCGCCACGTTCGGCATCGTCACGTCGATCATGATCATCGTGGCGGGCGACCTCTCGGGCGTGCAGGTGGCGAAGTACCAGCCCTCGAAGCTGGCCGCAATGGAAGCGCAGTGGGAGACGGAGAAAGGCGCTGACTTCTACATCCTTCAGCTGCCGCGCCCGGAGAAGGAAGAGAACTCCATCGAGGCGCTGGAGATCCCGGGCGGCTTGAGCTTTCTCGCCTACCATGACGCGAACGCGGTCGTCAAAGGCCTGAAGGACTTTCCCCCGTCGGACAGGCCGCCAGTTCTGGTCACGTTCGTCGCCTTCCGGCTCATGGTCGCATTGGGCTTTCTCTTCGTCCTGCTCGCGCTGGTCTCTGTCATCCTCGCGTGGAGGAAGAAGCTCTCTTCCCACCGGTGGTTTCTCTGGATAATGTCCTTCGCCATCATCCTGCCCTACCTCGCCTCGGAGCTGGGGTGGGTGGTGGCGGAGATCGGACGACAGCCCTGGATCGTCTACGGCCTCCTGCGGACGCAGGAGGCGGTCTCCCGGAACCTCACCCCGGGGGACGTGCTGGGGTCTCTCATCGCGTTCATCGCGATCTACGTCTCGCTCGCGGTTGTCGATGTTTTTCTTCTGAAGAAGTACGCGAACAAGGTCGAGGACTGAGGGGAGGGCGGGCATGGCGCTGCAGACTTTGTGGTTCGTGCTCTGGGGGCTGCTGTGGGCGGTGTACTTCACGCTGGACGGCTTCGACTTCGGCGCGGGCATGCTGCGTCTCTTCCTCACCCGGGAGGAAACCGACCGCCGGGTGAGCCTTGCCTCGATCGGGCCGGTGTGGGACGGAAACGAGGTGTGGCTCATCACGGCGGGCGGCGCCAGCTTTGCCGCGTTCCCCGGCACCTACGCGTCCATGTTCAGCTTCCTCTATCTCCCGATGCTCCTGATCCTGTTCTCCCTCATCATCCGCGGTGTGGCGATCGAGTACCGCAACAAGGACGAGAGCCCGCACTGGCGCTCGACCTGGGACATTCTTCTGGCGCTCACGAGCTTTTCCGCGCCCCTGGTGCTGGGGCTGGGATTCGGCAATATCTTTCAGGGGCTTCGGTTCGATTCCTCCGGTTACCACGGCACCTTCTGGCAGCTGTTCAATCCTTACGGCCTGCTCACGGCGGACTTCTTCGTGCTTCTCTTCCTCCAGCACGGGGCGCTGTGGCTGGTGTACAAGACGGAAGGGGATCTCGCCGCTCGTGCCGCGCGGTGGGCTGGCGCCCTGTGGTTCCTCGTGCTCGTGGTGGCCGCGGCCTTCCTCCTGTTCACGGGATTCGCCACCCGACTGTACGACAATTATCTCGCGCACCCGGGATGGATCCTTGTACCGCTCCTCGCCCTGGCAGCGCTGGTGGGGGTGAGGGTATTCCAGGCGCAGTCCCGGCCCCTTCCCGCCTTCATTTCCTCGTGCGCCGCCATCCTCCTGGTCGTCGCCACCGCCATGGTGGGGCTCTTCCCGAATCTCATTCCCTCCCGGCTGGATCCGGCCGCGAATCTCACGATCGTGAACTCCTCCTCCGGCCTCTACACCCTTCGCCTCATGGCGATCGTCGCGCTGGTGTTCGTGCCGATCGTGGTCGTCTACCAGCTGTTCGTGTACAGGTTCTTCCGGTCGAAGACGACACGGGGGGAAGTGGAAGGCGCTGAAGGGGGCTACTGACAGAAGGAGGCATCCATGGCGATCGTCTACAAGAGGCTCGGACGGCACGGTGTCCTGGTGAGCAACCTGTGCCTGGGCACCATGAACTTCGGTAATCAGACAAGTGAAAAAGACAGCTTCGCGATCATGGACCGCGCGCTGGAGCTGGGCATCAATTATTTCGACACGGCGGACGTGTATGGCTGGACTCCTCGCGGGCTCACCGAAGAGATCATCGGACGCTGGTTCGCGCAGGGAGGTGGGCGGCGAGAAGCCGTCGTGCTGGCGACCAAGGTTTTCAACCCCGCCGACCGTGAGGGCGAGAAGCCGGAGCCGAACCACGGCGGCAGGAATCTCTCCTCGGTGAAGATCAGGAGGCACTGCGAGGGCAGCCTCCGCCGGCTTCGCACCGAGACGATCGACCTGTACCAGATGCACCACGTCGACCGGGACTGCCCCTGGGACGAGATCTGGCAGGCCATGGATTCCCTCGTCGGCCAGGGCAAGGTGAACTACGTGGGGTCGAGCAATTTCGCCGGCTGGGACATCGCCACGGCATGCCAGGAAGCCTCCCGTCGGGGCATCATGGGACTGGTCACGGAGCAGAGCATCTATCACCTGAACAACC
>JBEKXR010000111.1:0-9539 GCA_049511935.1 Spirochaetia bacterium
CGGCTTTCAGCTCGTCGATGTGGGCGGCGATGAACTCGGGATCGAGAAACCATGCAACGATGTCGTCGCCGTTCGTGGAGCGGGTGAAGGCCTTCACGCGCTTCACTGCCAGGCCCTTCTCCTTGCGGACAGCCGCAGGGAGCTCCGGCACGTTGTGCGAGACCTTCAGGACGAGCTTGGGCACCGAGACTCCTTCATTCCCCTCATCTCATAGTTTAGTGAACGGAGTACAGCTCTTCAAGGATGGCCCGAAGGAGGGCCGCGGACCGCTTCCGGAGACCTCCGGCGAGCGCCGGGTTGCCCTCCCTCACCACGGTAGCGGATGCATCGAGGACCGTCCAGCGGACCGCCTGGTCGCGCGCCTTGAGGAGGCGCAGCGTGTAGGGAAATCCTTCCTGTCGCCCTTCCACGCATTCCGATCCGGCGCGGCGAAGGAAGCGCATGATCAGCGCCTTCTCCCGGCCTTTCCAGCCGGAGCCCTCGAAGGAGACCGCGAGGGCCAGCCCGATGCCCGCCTGGGGAAGCGCCCCGGGGTTGATCTGGTAGAGCTGCGCGATGACATCACGCCGGCGCCCCTGCACGGCGCCGCCCTTGAGGAGCGGGACCAGCGCGGCGAGACCCTCGGCGGCGGGTTCCTTCTCCCAGAAGGGATCGAATCCGGCGAGACTCTGTTCGAGGAGCGCGGCCGAGTGCCTCAGCTTGCCTTCCTCCAGGGTGTAGTAGGCGGCGGCGTGCGGGCTGCGCGCAATCTCCAGCTCACGGGCAAGGCCGAGGTATTTCAGCGCCACTTCGGGATAGGACTCGTTGCCTTTGTAGTATTCCCACCAGGCGTCTTCATACGAGCCCTGGTCGAGGTACTGCGTCCCCACCTGGAGGGAGTACGCGCGGAACCTCTGGCCGTGGTACCAGGAGAGGATCCGGTTGCGTACCGATGCGGCGAGCGCCGAGAGCCTGTCGAAGATCCCGGTTGTCGGCCGTGAGACTTCCCGCACCGCGAGACCTGCGTACACGACGCCGAGGAGCTCGTGGAGATCCTTGAGGTGCCGGGTGAGATCGGTGCCGTAGTACACCAGCCAGGCGTAATCTTTCGAGCCGAGGACCTCTTCTGCGTAGCGGCGGGAGAAGTCGAGCCGGCCGAACTTCTGGAACAGGATTGCGAGGTTCACCTTGGACAACGGCGTCGTGTCCTTGGCGTAGGCGTCCTGGTACTCCTGCTGGGCGGAGCCGAAGTCCATCCGTGACTGGAACAGCTCTCCTCGAGCGAGATGTCCCGAGGGGCGGTCTTCCATGGCGATAGACTCATCGGTGTAGCGAAGTGCGGAATTGAAGTGGAAAAAGCTGTGCTCCAGGAGGGAGAGATTGTAGTAGGCGATGGCGGCGAAGTTGCGATCGCCGACGCGCAGGGCGTCGTCCACCGACTTCCGGTAATACTCGCGAGACTTGTCGTACCGGTTCATGCCGGAGTAGATGGTGCCGAGGGTCATCGTCAGGCCTCGCTGCAGGCCGACCTTGGCAATGCCCTTCAATAATATCTTCTCGCCCCTGTCCAGCTGGTGCGTCTTGAAATACATCCAGCCAAGATCGTCCATCGTGTCGGTGCTGTCGGGGTACTGCTTGAGGATGCGCGTGAGATACTCGATGGAGCTCTTCTCCTGGTTGAGCTTCCCGAAACAGCGGGAGATCTGGGTGAGGGTGGCGAAGTCCGTCGCGCCCTTCTTCTCGGCCTCCCGGTATTCCCCGAGGGCAAGGGTGTACAGCTCCTTGTCATAGTACAGGTCACCCAGCGCGAGGCTGGCCCGCGGGGACGTCGGGAAACGGGCCTTCGCTTCGGTGAGGATTTTCACCGCGGATTCGTACGCATTGCGGGTGATCGCGTCCTGGGCCCGGGAGGTGAGGTTTTCCAGGGTCTCACCCTGGGCCGCCTGGGCCGGCAGGAATAAGGGCGGCGCCGCGGTGAAGAGGACTGCGGCAAGCAGCGCGGCGCCACGAATCCGCGCCTTCGGCGCGGCGCGAATCAGGCCGGCCTTCACTCAGGGCCTCCGGGGGAAGGCGCCAAGGGGATTCATCAACCCGAGAATCCGGAGCGGCCACGCGACGTTCCGGCGGAACGTGGAGGCGAACCGTTCGAGGGCGGGACGCGCCGCGTCGAGGTCCTCCCTCTCGAATTGTTCTCCGAATGCCGCCTTCAGGTAGAAGTCCACCACGGGAGCCAGCGCGATATCGCTCTCCCGGGCAAGCCGTGCCGCGTGCTCGAGGGCAGACTCCGTCGTCCGCCGGGATTTTCCCACGCCTGCACATCTCACGAGGCAGAAGGTGTAGTCGGCCCTGGCGCGCCGGCGCGCGTCGCGGGAGAGCAGGCCGGGGACAAGGGGGAGGAGCTTCGTGCAGAGCAGGAACAGCAGGTACAGGCCGGGCAGCACCACGTACCACAGGCGCGCCACCAGAACGGCGATTCTCGCGATCTCGCGGCCAAGGCGCGACGCGGAGACCGCGGCCGTCGGCACCCTCGGGGTTTGCTCCTCCTGGTCGGTCTGGTTCTTCACGATCTCCGCGATCAACCGGGCCATCCTGTCCTTGTCCGGCCCCGGGAACGGCGCGAACTCCTCGCCGGGGGCGAGGACATCGGAGGTCGGATCGAACTCCACCCACCCGAGGGAGCCGAAGTACACCTCGACCCAGGCGTGGGCCTGGAAGGCCCGCACCTCGTAGAAGTTGAGCACTTCAGACTGCGGGTCGACGTAGAAACCCACTGCGACGCGCGCGGGGATCCCGAGGCTGCGGCACATCAGTGCCATGGCGAAGGCGAAGTACGAGCAATAGCCTTTCTTGGAGACGAAGAGGAAATGACGCAGCTGGTTGCCGTCCTCCGCGATGCCCGGCTTCAGAGAGTACAGGTAGTTGTCCTTTAGGAACTTCTCTATTGCGGCGACCTTCGCGTAGTACCCGTTTTTCTCTTTTGTCACCTGCAGGGCCAGCTCGTGGATCTTCTCGTCGCCGCCCGTGCGGGTGTACAGCTGAAGATCCTCGCCCCGCATCAGGGGCTGGGCGGCCAGGCGGCGAGGCCCTGCGGGGGAGCGCATCACTTTGGAGTCGACCCGGTAGACCCGGAGGAACGACGAGGACTTCCAGTTCTTCAAGGGGGCCACTCGAAGTGGATAGTTCAGCGAGATCAGGGACGAGGGATCCAGTGTGAGGAAATAATACTCCTGGCTCACCTGCTGCCGCTCCCCGTAGCCGGGATCGGGGAACGTTTCCGCCGAATCGGGAACGACCGAGGGATACTCGTCGATCCCGGCTCCCTTCTGCATGAAGAACCCCTGGTTTGGCTCGTACCCGGAGAGGACAAACCGCCGGAGGAGGTACCTGTTCGCCTGTCCCTCGGTGCGGAAGAGGAGCACGGCCTGGTCGGATGTGCGGATCTCGCTTTCCAGCCGCACGTAGGGGGCGAAGTCGAACCGGAACATCGTCGGCTTCATCAGGCCGCCGCCGGCCATCACGGAGCTCTCTCCGTACTTGTTCAGGAGGAAGAGGAGGAAGACGAGGAGGAGCGGGACGAGCACCCAGGAAAAACTGGCAACCGCCCTCGCGTCGACGCGCTGCGTGCGGCGTCCGGCCAGGAGCAGAACGAAGAACTCCGCCACGATGAAGAGTGCGAGCGCCCAGGCGAAGTAGGAGGGGTGAGGGTAGAGGGTGAGCTTGTAGCCGGCCTGGGTCCAGAACACCAGGACGAGGAGGAGCCCGTTGAGGCCGGCCTCGATGAAGAGGAACGGCTTCATACGCAGGGCGAGGAAATTGAAGAGCCACGCCACCGCGTAGGCGACAAGCGCGGGGAAAAAATCCTTGTCGAAATAGAAGAAGAGGAAATCGGTGGGCGGGGCGGACACGATGGCGCGCTGGGTCCGGAAGACCAGGAAGAACAGCACGCGCAGTAGCACGGGCAGGGCCGCGGCAAGTGCCAGCGCGGGCAGGGTGCGCAGCCGCGCTTTCTCCATCGCCACGGCCGCGAGAACCGCGATGAGGAACGAGGCGCTCTGAAAGATCGGGTCCAGTTGCTCGCGGAGCTGGAGAAAGGAGTTCACCAGGAGGAAGTAGAGAACGATATTGCGCAGGATGAAGAGCACGAGCTGTCTCAGCCGCTCAGACCTCTGCTGCATGTCCCACCCTTTGCGCAGCCTCCCGGTAATGCGCCACGTCACGTGCCAGCGCGTCGGCGAAGCTCGAACGCTCCCGTTTTCGAGGGCTCGCGGGCCGCGGGGCCGTGCGAGGTCCGCGAGGGAGGAGGAGGAGATCGCGCAGCCGGCGCACGGCCCCGGGCGCCGACGGCACCAGGTCCTGGAAGAAGAGGCTCGCGCTCCAGCCCCGGGCTCTCACCGTGGACATGATCCGCGAAAGGCCGGGGGATCCGGGTGAGGAAAAGATCACTGCCTGGAGGGCCCTTGCGGGTAACTCGGGCGCCCACGGCTTGGTCGTCCACCATGAATCTGCCAGTGCCGCAAGCAGTGTGCTCCGGGACCCCTCTCCGTAGGATCGGCATTCCCGCTCCCCCGGACGTGAGAAGGTCACCTCGAGCCCTCGCCCGGCCAGGTGCGCCATGATGGAGGCGCAGGATTGCACGAGCGCGTCCAGGTAGTCTGAGGCCACGGCGCGCGGCACCAGCGGATTCGAGGTCGTGTCCAGGACAAAGAGGATCCTCGATTCCGGGGGCGGCACTTCTTCCCCGAGGCGGAGGAACAACTCATCCATGTGCGCGTAAACCTTCCAGTTCAGTCTCCGCACGTCGTCGCCCGGGTAGTACTTGCGCGCCTCCAGGAGCTCTTCGCTCCGCCGCCTCCGCCGCGAATCCACCGCAGCCTCATCCGTCTGCTCGACCAGGCCCAGGAGCTCCCGTACGGGGCGCAGCGAGGGATACACGGTCAGCCTGTCAATGCGAGGGAACGGGAGGCGGTGCGAAGTCAATCCCAGAACATCGTGGGCCTCCAGCACCGCGCCGGTTCCTTCATACACCCCGCGATGGAGAGCCCGGAAGACCAGCCGGCTCTGGCTCGTTCCGTGAGGCATACGGAGGTGAATGCCATCGATCCGCCTCCCGTGCCATGACAGCGGCAGGGAGAGGTGCACAGAGAATCCCGGCGGGAAGGACCGGGGGAGCCGGGCAGCGATGGCCGCCTCGTTCTCATCGCCGGGGATAAGGCCACCGGTCGGCAAGTGAAACCTGATGCTGTCCGGGGTCCGCCGGCGGCGGACGGAGAAACGGAAGAGGTGACCGGCCACGAGGGCGTACACAGTGAAAAGCAGGAAGCTGGATCCCCAGAAGAGTCCTGCGAGGTCCGCGCGGGCGATCCCAATGGTGAACAGGCCGGCGGCAAGCACGAGGATCGCCAGCCCCCGGACTGTGAGCGGAAACATCGCCCGTGAGAACCGCGCGATAGCGGCGGCCGGAAGGCGCAACGGGAGCCCTCCCCTCAATAGGAAAGGCGTGAAAGCTCGGACATGACGATCTCCCGCACCAGAGCCCCGGCATCCGTGCGCGTGTCCTTCAGGCGCAGGCGATGGGCGATGACCAGCGGCGCAAGGTCGATGAGGTCCTGGTCGATGACGTATTCCCGGCCCCGGACCAGGGCGAACGCGCGGGCGGACTGGACCAGCATCAGGCTTCCCCGGGGCGAGGCGCCGAGGACGACGCCGGGATGAGCCCTGGTGACGGCCGATACTCCCACCGCGGCTCGCAGGAGCTTCTCGTCGCAGTAAATGGACTCCACGCGGGCCCGGGCGGCGAGGATCTCCTGCTTGCCGCACACGGGACGCACCTCGGGCATCACGTGGGAGGACGGGTCGTCGCGGACGATCCCCACTTCCACTTCCGTTTCAGGGTAGCCGATGTGCAGCTTCATGAGGAAACGGTCGATCTGCGCGAGCGGGAGCGGATACACCCCCTCCATCTCCACGGGGTTCTGGGTGGCGATGACGAAGAAAAACGGATCCATCCTGTACGTGGTGTTGCCCACCGTGACCTGGCCCTCGGCCATCACTTCCAGGAGGGCGGACTGCACCTTGGGCGTCGTGCGATTGATCTCGTCGGCCAGGAGCACGTTCGCGAATACCGGGCCCGGCGTGAACACGAAGCTGCGCGTGCCCGGGTCGAACACGTCGACGCCCGTGATGTCGTACGGCAGCAGGTCGGGGGTGAACTGGATGCGGCGGAAGATCACGGGGTCGCCCTTCCGCGAACGCGAGACGAGCTTCGCCAGGGTCTTTGCGAGGGTCGTCTTCCCCAGGCCCGGCACGTCCTCGATCAGGACATGTCCGCCGGCGAGGACGCCGGTCACCAGCTGCTCGAGGACGAGGTCCTTTCCCCGGATGACGGTCGCCAAGCCGTCGACCAGGCGCCGCGCGAGTGCATGTGCGCTTTTGAGATCCGAAGCCGGAGGGTCCGCAGGACGAGGAGCACGCCGATTGCGGACAGCCGTGTCTCCCATCTGTCCGAATGTACTACCTTACTGGAGGAAGGGATAGTAGAGGAGGAGGGACGCCTTCAGGTTCTGCGTGAGCCGACGCAGGCGCTCCAGGTTGTACGGGAACGTAAAGGCGACGAACTTTCGAATGATGTACTGCTGCGTGTCCCGCACGCGCTTTTTCGGGAAGAGCCAGGAAATCCCCAGCCTCTCCTTCAGAACCGGCAGGAGGAAGCGCTTTACCGTGCGGCAGAAGGTCTCCAGCTCCAGCACTCCCTGGTAGATCTGCCACTCCTCCCCGGGGTACAGGGAGGTGAGGGACACGACCTCGCGGATGTCGCGGACGGTGCGAAAATCGATCGGCATCCCGTCGATGATGAGGGAAAACCACGTGCGGTCGAAATGGTTTTCGAACACGTCCTTCAGCTCGCCAAGGAGCTTCAGGATTTCCGCATCGCGTGTATACTCATGAGTGATCTGTTCGAGCGCTGTTTCGGACACGTGCCGTTTTCTCCGTCCCCCTTAATGTCGGACGGCGACGGGCGGGCCTTGATACGTGAGGCTCGGACGCCACGAAGGGCCCCGGAAGCGCGATATTCTCTCTGCAGGGGGAAGGTAAGGAAGGTCACAACGGCCCTAACAGGCCACGATCTTCCGCGCAGGCCTGTCGGAGGTTCGACTCCTCCGCCCCCTAGGATCGCCACCCGAAGGGTGGCATTGAGGGTTGTGTCCGAATACTCCGTCGGCCGCGGGCAGCGCTTGCCGGAGTATTTTATGTCCAATGGCGACCTTACACTCCCCCGCGTCTGATTGCTTCCCAATCCGGGGCATCAAGCGCATCCTTTCTCGCCTCCAGTTGCATCAGAAGCAACAGTTCGTTGAACGGGATGAGGGCAGCGAGTTCTATGTCCCGGCGAGTGATCACAAGCCGCTCCCCGCCAAACGCCACACGATTGATCAGCCTCGAGAACCGGTTCCGCGCCTCGACCGTAGTTACCGCCTCAATCATGAGATTCCTCCTGCGCTATAGAGCGCCATCCGATGCGGTAGGAACGTCAAACACGCCCAGATGTACATCTGAGCATGTTCGCGAGTACTCCACGAGCGGCTGGCAGCTGGCGCTTGCGGCTTCGTCCTCGTGCCGAGCCTGATGTCCTGATCGGGCTGAAGTCGCGCATAGTACCAGTGGAGGCGATTCGACCGGGCCGAGTGCAGTCCCCTCTTGGGGTTTGCCTTCGAACAGCGCGCCGGCGTACCTTCACCATTACCATGCTGCGCAAAGCGATGACAATGCGCCACGCTGTTACGCTGTATGTCAGCTCCGTCCTGGGATCGGGAATCCTGGTGCTGCCCGGGCTGGCGGCCCGGCTTGCAGGACCGGGCTCGCTCCCGGCCTGGGCCGTGTTGAGCCTTGCAAGCTACCCCTTCGCCGAGGTGTCTACGCGTTTGCCAGGGAGGCGTTCGGACGTCATGCGGCCGCGATAGCAGGCTGGAGATCCACCTGGTCGCGTGCCTGGTGATGGTCGTCCCCTATGTGATCAACCTGCGCGGCATCGTGTTCAGCAGCCGTGTGCAGATGGGGATCGTGGCAGCCATCATCACAATGCTCGTTCTCGCGGTGGGTTTCTCCATCTCGTCAGTGAAGGCCGGAAACTTTTCACCATTCATTCCCAATGGCCTGCTCCCGGTCGGCACCACGTCGCCGAGGAGTTCAAGAATCCAAAGCGAGACTTCCATCGGAGCGTTCTGCTCAGTGTCGTTCTCATCGGGCTCCTCTACCTGTCAGTGGCCTTTGTCACCGTGGGAACGCGCGCCTATGAGGCGAGAGGAAGCGTCGCTCCTTTCGCCGCGATTTTCTCCAACGTGCTGGGCGTCTACGGAGCCGCCGGAACCGCCATACTTGCCGTCGTGATCATCGCCGGGTCGATCAACGCCTACACGGCGGGCATGTCGCGGGTGGTACTGGCCGTTGCCAGGGATGGAGCTCTCCCCGGCGCGTTCGCCCGTGTGAGCAGGTCCACCGGGGCGCCGGCGGGAAGCCTCATGCTGCTCACAGGCCTGTCTCTTGCGATGCTGTTCGTCTACTACGTTTTCGATCTACGTGATCGGTTCTGCCGCAGGCATAAAACTCCTCAAGGACCGTGGAGTGAAGAGGTTGCTGCCGTGGGTATCGCTCGTGATTTCGATCGCCGTTCTGCCGTTCGTCGGCCCGCTCGCGCTGGTGGCTCACCGGCGGGGGCGCCCTGGTTTACAGCCTGGCGGTCAGGCGCGGTAGAGCGCAGCGCCTGATTTGAAAGACTCTCTTGACGGCGGGGAGGTTCAGCTGACCGAGGCGGGCTGGAGCCCCGGGGGAGCCGCGCCGGTCTTGATGAGGTGACGGAGGATTCTGTGGACCTGCGGGGGATCGGTGATGAGGGCGAGGACCCGCATCTGGGAACCACAGCGGGTACAGCGCAAGGCGTCAACTTCGTAGACCTTTGCGAGCAGCCGTGCCCACGACGCCTTCCAGCCTTCGGGAGCCAGGCGGAGCAGATGGGGCATTCGGTACCATGTATCGCGCGATCGCGAGGAATACAGCCCGTAGCGGCGAATCAACCTGGCCCCCGGATCCGGATTTGTTGATGTGATTGCCTCAGGCGTGGCGCTCGTCGTCCTGAACGCAAAAGAGCATGAAAGAGCGTAGCAGAGCGGAGAACCGTCAGATAGCTTTCTCTAAACCTCCTGATATGTGGCCACGAGTCATGTCACAGGGAAATATCTCCTCTCTTCGTCGGGCCTGATCTCGGAGCCGCGATGTGCACACGCTCATGGACTTTTGCGAGGCTCTGAACGACCGCCGAAAAAAGGAGGTCACATTCAAGATCAACAGGAAGGGCACCGAGATCACGATCGAACTGGGAAAGCATGAGCCGATCCAGAAATAACGAGGGCCGCCCTCCCTCGGGTTCTGCGCGAGAGGCGGCCCTTTTCATGACATGCGAGCCGCTTTTTACTTTTCGAGGAAGAACGCGACCCTGCGGTTCTGCCAGCGGTCTGCCAAGTCGCTGTCAGGCACCAGCTGATCCGAGGCGCCGACCCCTTCGGTGG
>JBEKXR010000112.1:0-9501 GCA_049511935.1 Spirochaetia bacterium
GCAAGGCGACGGTGTATCCCTTGCCAAGGGACCAGGACTTCACCTCGGCCGAGGGCGTAAAACGCCTGAGCAAGGCGCTGAACCGCAGCGGGAAAGTGTTTGCCAAGGCGGGGATCACGTTCGCCTACCACAATCACAACCTGGAGTTCCATCGTCTCAACGGCAGGACCGTGTTCGAAATGCTCCTGGCGGAAACCGACCCGAAGGCCGTCGCGGCCGAGCTCGACACATACTGGATCCAGGCAGGCGGAGGGGATCCCGTGGAATGGCTGGGCAGGCTGAAGACCCGTGTGCCCATCCTGCACATCAAGGACTACGGGGTGGATTCGAAGGGCAAGGCGATGTTCGAGGAGATCGGACAGGGAAATCTCGACTGGGACCGGATCCTGCCCGCCGCCAGGCGTGCCGGCTGCCGGTGGTACGTGGTCGAGCAGGACTCCGACTGGGAGAACGGTGACCCGTTCCAATCGCTGAAGATGAGCCTCGCATACCTCAAGAGGCAATTCTCCGACTAAAGGTGAAAATCAAGGCGTCCCCCGCCGATTTCATCGTCCAGGAAGAAGCGGAGCTCGATCTCTCGGCGCGCCGCGCGGAGTTCGCGGTCTTCCGGCTGTCCAAGACCTCGTGGGACACGTTCGACCTGATCGAGCTTCTCTCCAGGAAATGGGGGGTGCGCCGTGACGACATCAGCGTCGGCGGCATCAAGGACCGGCACGGCAGCACGGAACAGACGATTTCCGTGCGCGGTCTGAAAGGCCGGCCCGCATCGATGCATGAAAAGAACTTCCGGCTCACCTTCGAAGGCTGGGCCGATGGCCCCGTCTCCGCGCGGGACATCCGGGGCAACAGGTTCTCCATCACGCTGCGGGATCTCACCGCGCATGATGCTGGGCTCATCTCCGCGAATGCACCGGAAGTCGCGCGCGACGGGGTTCCCAATTACTACGACACCCAGAGGTTCGGCTCCGCGCGACACGGGGCGGGATTCATGGGCAAGGAGATCTTCCTCGGCAGGAGGGAGAGGGCCCTGCGGCTGTACTTCACCGCCTCGAAGCACGACGACCGGAAGACGCGCGCGCTGAAACGCTGCGTGATCGAGAACTGGGGTCGCTGGGAGGAATGCGCCGGCGTGGGGTTCGGCGATTACGGCAGGATCCTCGCCTGCCTTGCCGCCCACAGGAGCGCGTACCACCAGGCGCTGGAGAGGATCGATCGGCGGTTCCTTGTTTTCGTCCTGAATGCCTACCAGTCCTTCCTCTTCAACGAGCTGCTCGCGCGATGGCTGAGAGAGATCGCCGCGGAAACCCGCACCGTTCTCAGCCCGCTGCGCTACCCCTTCGGCGTCTTCCGCTTTTACCACGCCCTTCCGCCGGTGATGGCGGAGACAGTGCACGGCGTCTTCCTGCCGGTCCCCGGATACGACACGACATGCGCGGAGCCTCGGGTCGGCAGGATCCTCGCCGAAGTGCTGGAGGAGGAAGGCATCGGCCTTTCCGACCTGCGCGTCCGGCAGATGCACGGGATTCGAGTGGGAGGAATCGAGCGCCCGGCGATCGTCGTGCCGGAAGATTTTTCTCTTTCACCTCCCGAGCAGGACGAGCTGTACCCGGGGCGCTTGAAGACCGTCCTCAGATTCTTCCTCCCGCGCGGAGTGTACGCGACGCTCGTGCTCAGGAGGCTTTCGCTGGCTCCAACCCGCTGATGTTGCCGCACCGGGCGCGGACGAACGCGAGCGCCCGATCCAG
Source organism: Spirochaetia bacterium (assembly GCA_049511935.1). Taxonomy (GTDB): domain Bacteria; phylum Spirochaetota; class Spirochaetia; order SZUA-6; family Fen-1364; genus Fen-1364. Next base: position 1,746 of record JBEKXR010000112.1, read on the forward strand.
GCCCGTGTGTCCCTTGAAACTTCTTCCCGTGCAGAGCTCGGAGAATATCGCTTCCGCGGAGCCCGCCCCGTAGACCCTTTCCACGAGGTCCCTGTTCTGCAGCAGGTTCAGGACGAGGATTTCGTTGTCGCTGGCGCTCTCGCCGAACCTCCGGATCACGAGCGCCGTGCCCTCCAACAGTTCCTCGCATCTGCCCAGCACGACGTGGGCGAGCTCCGCGGAGTCCACCGCGAGCTTCGCGCTGATCTCGTCGAGAGCCTGCAGGCGCGCCAACTCTGCGCGCTGGTCGGGGCCGAACCCAGGTCCCCCGGCGCGGGCCAGCTCCATGATGCGGCTGATCTCCGCCTTTTCCTTGTCCAGCTCGGGCGAGTAACGCTCGATCTGGTACAGGGATTCGTGGAGGATCAGAAGGAGATGGTAACCCGTGCCGATGTAGGAATCGAGAGAGCGCCTTTCCAGAACCGTCTTCACTGCCGCAAGCATCTCCCTGGTGCCGCGGGGCCTCGGAGGATCATCGAGCCCGTTCTGGGCGCGGAAGAGCGAATGCGCGAGCTCCTTCAGGTCGAAGCCGATGCTCTGCGCCAGACCGCCGACCCTCTCAAAGAGACCGCTTCCGCCCAGCGCACCGGCGTCCGAGCGCGTGTGAAACTCCTCGGCAATCTCCTTGAAGGACACGTACAGGCGCAGGAACTTCACCACGAGGAAGGCAACCTGTTCCTTTCTGCGTCGAACCTCGAATTGCCCGCGCTGCGGCTGCTCAGCGGCCATATGGTCCTCCTCCTGCTCTATCGCACGATCCAGGTTCCCGTCTCGCCCCGCAGGGCACGGCCGATGTTCTGCGGGTTGGTGATCAGCGCCTGCGTGCCCCCCGCCTCCAGGTACCAGACGATCGCCTGGACCTTCGGGGCCATGGATCCCTTCGCGAAATGCGTTCCCTCGGCGAGCAGTTTCTTTGCCTCGGCGAGGGTCATGCGGTCGATCCATCTCTGGGCCGGCGTGCCATAGTTCACGGCGACCTTCTCCACGGCGGTGGCGATGAGAAAAAGGTCCGCCTTGACCTCACGGGCGAGCAGGCTGCACGCGTAGTCCTTGTCGATGACGGCCGCGATGCCGCGGTATTCGCCGTCGCCGGTATCGACGACGGGGATTCCGCCGCCGCCGACGGCGATCACCTCGATCCCATCCTCCAGCACGGCCTTGATGGAGTCGAGCTCGACGATCTCCTTCGGAAGCGGCGAGGGCACGACGCGTCGCCATCCGCGGCCGGCATCCTCCACGACGGACCATCCCATCTCCCTCCGCCGACGATCCGCCTCGGCGGCGTCCATGAATCCCCCGATGGGCTTGCTGGGAGTAGCGAAGGCAGGATCCGCTTTGTCGACGAGGACCTGCGTGACGATGGTGGCGACGTTCTTCCTGACGCCGCGGTGGAAGAGTTCGTTCTGGAGGGACTGCTGCAGCTCGTAGCCGATGGCCCCTTGCGAGTCTGCCCCGCAGACGTCGAGAGGCACCTCGTGCATTCCCTCCACCCGGTGCGCGATCTCCGAGCGGCGGAGGATGAACCCCACCTGCGGGCCGTTGCCATGGCCGATGGCGAGGTTCCATCCCGCGTCGATCATATCCGCGAGGTGGCGCGCCGTGTCCCGCAGCGCTTCCTCCTGGTCCTCGACGGTCTGATGGGCGGGATCCCTGATGAGAGAATTGCCGCCGATGGCGACGACCGCGATTTTCTTCATCGGTGATGAGTATATTCGATTCCATGAAGACTCTTCCACTGGGCCACACGGGGGTGCAGGTGAGCGCGCTCTGCCTCGGCGCAATGAACTACGGAACGAAGGCGAACGAGCAGGATTCCATGCGGATGCTGGACCGCTACGTGGAATCAGGGGGCAGCTTCATCGACACGGCGAACAACTACGCGGTGTGGTGGGGCGGCGACGGCGGTGATTCGGAGCGTGTGCTCGGCGCGTGGATGAAGGCGCGGAAGAACCGCGCCAGCCTGTTCCTCGCGACAAAGGTCGGGTTCAACCGGCCCGACGTCGGTCCCAGCCTGTCCGCCGGCACGATCAAGCGCGAAATCGATGGAAGCTTGAAGCGGATGGGCACCGACCACGTCGATCTGTACTACGCGCACCAGGACGGGAGGCAGGACCCCATTGAAGAGAGCCTGGAGGCCTTCGACTCCCTGCGCCGTGGAGGCAAGATCAGGTTCGTGGGGTGCAGCAACTACCGGGCCTGGCGGATCGAAAAGGCGCGCGCGCTGAGCCGCGAGCACGGGTGGGCGGAGTACTGCTGCGTCCAGCAGAGGTACACCTACCTCCGCCTTGCCCCCGGGGCGTCGTTCGAGCCCCAGCTCGCGGTGGACACGGAGCTCATGGACTACTGCACGGTTCACGCGGCGGATTTCCTCCTCCTCGGCTACAGCTCGACTCTCGGCGGCGGCTACGGGGGCCGCATCGACCGTCCGATCCCCTGGCAGTACGCCGGCGCCGACTCCGAGGCGCGCCTTGCCGCGCTGAGTTCCGTCGCGAGGGAAGCCGGCGCCACCCCGATCCAGGTGGTGTATGCCTGGATGCTGCAATCGACCCCCGCCGTGCTTCCCCTCGTGAGCGCGGGAACAATGGAGCAGCTCGACGAGGACCTGGGCTGCCTGAAAGTCGCCCTCACCACGGATCAGATGACGCGCCTGAACACTGCGGGGACACCGGCAAAGAACTGATTCCGCGGGCCTCCTTTCGCGGGCTCTCGCTGTCCGCTCCGCGGCCAGCTGCCGCCCAAGGCATCCCTGTGCTCGTCGGCCCTCGGCATCCCTGCCTGCGGCGTACCGCGTCGCCGAATGACACGGAGTACCGTGTCGCCCTTGACAGTCGATGGGCGTTCTGATGGATTGGTGGCCATGCCGCCCGCCACTCCGGAACGCACCACGAACAGGCTGCTCACGGCGGTCGTGATCTTCCTCACCGGCGCCGTTCTGAAGCTCGCCGCGCCCGTGGTGATCGCCCTCCTGCTCACCATCCTGTTGGTGTACCTGATCGATCCCCTCGTTGTGCTGTTGAATACCCGGCTTCGACTCCGATTCTGGCTGTCGGCCCTGATCGCGATAGTGTTCTTTGCCGCGGTGTTCGCCGGCCTCGGTGTGCTGATCTTTTTTGACCTGCCCCATTTCGCCCGGAGCTTCCCCCGGTTCCAGGAAGAGATCCTGGCGCGCGCCCAGGGAATGCTCGAAGGCCTGGAACGGAACATGGGGGTTACCTTCGCCATCGATCCGTTCGAGGAGCTGCGCACCGCGCCGCTTCGGCCGCTGCTGATGAACCTCGCGCGCTCGAGCCTGCGCATCCTCTCCGAGTTCACGCTCATTTTCTTCTTCGCGATCATCCTGCTGGTGGGCAAGTACCGGGTGATCCGCACGATCCTGACCGTCTTCCCGCGCCGGCACAGCCTGGTTCCCATCATGCTGAGGCACGTCGACAGGCATCTTCGCGCCTTCCTCGGCATCAAGGCCCTGGCGAGCCTCATCATCGGGATCGGCACCGCCCTGATCCTGCTCGCGTTCCGGGTCGAGTTCGCGGTCACGTGGGGTTTCCTCACGATCCTGCTGAACTTTATCCCGACTCTCGGTCCTATTACGGCGGTGGCCCTGCCCTCCCTGATCACGACCATCCAGTTCCCCGGGTATGTGATTCCGCTGGGCGTCATCGCGAGCCTCGGGGCCCTGCACGTGACGATTTCCAACTTCATCGAGCCGAAGTACCTCGGGGAGCGGCTCGACCTTTCCTTCTTCGTGATCTTTCTCTCCCTGTTTTTCTGGGGCTGGATGTGGGGCGCGGCGGGCGTCCTGCTCGCCGTGCCCGTCACCGCCTCCCTCAAGATCGTGCTGGAACGCATCCCCGCCACCTCCCGCCTTGCAATGCTCCTCGGGCGGACCTCCGGCAGACGGCGGTTCGGACCGCGTTGACCAACGTGCCGATTTTCTCTAGAATGGATGCACGGTCATGGAGCAGAAGCGTCTCAGCCTTTCATTGAGGGGGGGTGCGGTTCCCCTCTCACCCATCCGCAAGCTCACCCCGCTGGCGGACGCCGCGGAACAGCGCGGCGTCCGCATCCACCACCTGAACATCGGTCAGCCTGATATCCGAACGCCGCAGCCGGTCCTCGATGCGTACAGGAACTTCGACGCCGAGGTGCTCGCCTACAGTCCCTCCCTTGGAATCCAGTCCCTGCGCGAGTCCATCGCCGCCTATCACGCCCGCTACGGGCACGCGGTACAGCCGAACGACGTGGCCGTGACGGTCGGCGGCAGCGAAGCGATCTTCTTCGCCCTGTCCGCGGTCTGCGACCCCGGGGACGAGATCCTCGTGCGCGAGCCCTTCTACGCCAACTACATCGCGTTCGCCGCGATGATCTCCGCGAAGGTGGTGCCCATCCCCTCTTCCATCGACAATGGCTACGCACTGCCCTCCCGGGAGGAGATCGCCCGCTACATCACGCCGAAGACCAAGGTGATCCTCTACATCTCGCCGGAGAACCCCACGGGCATCGTGTACGACCGGCAGGAGATGGACACCCTGCGCGAGCTGTGCGAGCGCTTCGGCCTGTACCTCATCTCCGACGAGGTCTACCGGGAGTTCATCTACGACGATCATGTGCGCTTCACCTCGGTGCTCGACCTTCGGGGATTCGAACAACACGCGATCCTCGTGGATTCGATCTCCAAGCGCTTCTCCGCCTGCGGAGCCCGGGTGGGGTGCATCGTCACGTTCAACCGGGGCGTCATGGAGCTGGTGGACAAGTTCGCCCAGGCCCGGCTGTGCCCGCCCACCGTGGGCCAGATCGCGGCTGACGCGGCCTACCGGATGGACCCCTCCTACTTCGATCCCATCCGGGAGGAATACCGCAGGCGGCGCGATACCCTGGTGGAAGGCCTGAGGAAGATCCCCGGCGTGGAGTTCCACGTGCCGGAAGGGGCATTCTACCTCATGGCCCGGCTGCCGGTGGCCGATGCGGAGGACTTCTGCAAATTTCTGCTCGCCGACTTTTCGCAGAACGGCTGCACGGTGATGCTGACCCCCGGCGCGGGTTTCTATTCGACGCCGGACAAGGGGCGCGACGAGGTGCGCATCGCCTACGTCCTGGAGTCCCCCAAGATCCGCGAATCGACGGAGATCGTCGGTGCGGCGCTCGCCCTCTACCAGGAGAAGAAGGGCCGTTCTCGTTGACCAGGGCATCACCCGCTCCGATCTGACACCTGCCGCTCGTTGACGGTCGGCTCCCGCCGGCAGTATCCTTCGACCAGAGAAAATGCCGCGCAAACTGAAGCCTCTCCTCGTCATAGGACACAAGAACCCCGACACCGACTCGATCTGCTCCGCCCTCGCATACGCCCGGTTCAAAACCGAGGTCATGCGGGAGGAGGCCACGCCGAAACGGGCGGGCAACGTCAACCCCCAGACGCAGTTCGTCCTCACGCGATTCGAGACGGAGAGCCCGCCGCTCGCCACGGACGTGCGCTCCCGCATCGAGGACATCATGATCCCGCGGGAAGACCTCATCACTCTGAGCGAGAAGGACACGCTGGAGAAGGCGTGCGACCTTCTCACCGCAAACCACTTTTCCTTCCTGCCCGTGGTGAACACCTCGGACGTGTGCATCGGGAAGCTCACGGCGCTCCGCCTCGTCGGCGTTCTGCGACGGCTGGCGGCGGGCTGCCGGGACGACACGCCCATGGAACAGTCGGAGAAGGACCTCCTGGCGGGAACGGTGAGCACTCTTGTCGACCGTGAGCACACGACCTTTCCGGCGGACGCCGTCGTCAGGGACGTCCTTCGCGAAATCGGACGCAGCAACGAGGGGGGATTCATCATCCAGGACGACGAGAAGCATCTGCAGGGAGTGATCACGCGGATCAACTTCATCTCGGAGAACAGGCTCCGCGTCGTGATGGTGGATCACAACGAGGTCGGCCAGGCGGTGGACGGGATCGAGGAGGCGGAGGTCGTGGAAATCATCGACCACCACCGGCTGGGCGCGCGCACCACGGCCCTTCCGATCACGTTCATCAACCGCGTCGTCGGATCCACCTGCACGATCGTGGCGGACCTCTACCGAACCTCCGGCGTCACGCCGCCGGCTCGGGATGCGGGGCTTCTCCTCTCCGCGATGCTCTCGGACACCCTCGTTCTGCGCTCCCCTACCACCACGCAGCTGGATCGGGAAATCTCAGGATGGCTCGCCGGGCTGGCGGGAGTTGACATCGAGACTTTCGGGAGCGAAATGTTCGCAGCCGGGGCTTCGCTGGAGGGCATGGATCCGCGGAAGCTCATCGGCCGCGACCAGAAGATCTACACCGAAGGGGACCGACGCTTCAGCCTGAGCCAGTTCGAGACAGTCGGGTTCGCCCCGATCCTGGCGATGAAGGACGCGCTGGCCGAGGAGCTGGAGAGGATCATCGAGGTGGAGAAGTGCTCGTTCGCCTGCCTGATGATCACCGACGTGACAAGGGAAACCAGCCTCCTTCTCTGCCGGGGCGAGGCCCGGGTTCTGGGCGCCATCGCCTACCCGAAACGCGAAGAAGACCTCTTCGAGATGAAGGACGTCCTGTCACGGAAGAAGCAGGTTCTTCCCTACTTCGTGGATCTCCTGAAAACGATCTGAGATGATGCCTGGAAATATGGCCGGGCGGCCGTTGCACGGCCTGTGATGATCGCATATACTGGCAGATGTTGGACATGCCGGAAAAAAATGACAAGCAGGAAGTGACCCACCTCCGGGAAATCTCTCCCGACGAGGTGGAATTGATACCGGAGGGAAACCTTGCCCGGGAGGACATGACGGACTTCCAGGCCTGGCTCGACCGCGCCCTGCAGGGCGGGCATCGGACCATTGCGATGAACTTCCAAGACGTGAACACCATCAGCTCTTCCGCGATCGGGAAAATCTTGCACTTCAAGAAGACCTGCGACGAGATGGGCCGGCGCCTGGTCATCCGCAACTGCGGCACGCAGATGCTCCAGCTCCTGAAGATGATCAAGTTCGACTCGCTGATAGAGATAGAGCCCTAGACATGGATGTCGAGGGTGAGCGAGCACAGGGATGTGCGGAAGCGAGCCCGTAGACATGGATGTCGGGCTGCGCCGAGTACAGGGATGCGTAGCACGCCGAAGGCGTGCGGAGGGCGGCAGCGCGGTCGCTCCTGGCGACATTGTGCCGCGCAGCGGACAGCGAGAGCCTGCGGGAGCGAGCCCGTAGCCGACTGTCAGCCCTCCTTCACGGCGCGCGCGGCGGCCATGAGGTCGAACCCCTGGTCGCCAAGCTGGGCGGCGGTGGGTGCCGCGCCGAGCCGCATGAGTCGTTCGACGGCCACAAGGTCGAGGGCCATGCCGATCGTGGCGGCGGCCTTCAAGACGCCCTTGCGGAAGTATCCGGCGAGAAACTTCCCCTCCTCCACCACTCCCCGATAGACGGTCTGGTCGAACTCGCGCGCGTGGCCCACGTATTTCAGGGACGCTCCCGCCTGCTTGCTCCAGAAGAAATCGATTTCCATCGGACCTGGATCATGATCCAGCATGCCCAGGGCGGCGCGCTGCCCCTGGCGCTGCGCGGCGACCCAGTGTTCGACGCGCCGGCACTCCCAGTCAGCGTCCGGCAGCGCGGCGATGTCTCCGGCGGCGAAGATGTCCGGTGCCCGGGTCCGCATTCTCTCGTCCACCGGCACCGCGCCCTTCTCGACGAGACCGGTTCCCGACAGGTATTCGACGGC
>JBEKXR010000113.1:0-9501 GCA_049511935.1 Spirochaetia bacterium
GGCCCGGTGACGACGATCTCCAAAAGAGTGATCGCCATTTTCGTTTCGTTCGCGTCGAAACGGGCCTTGAATGCGGCAGGAACCTGCGCGTCGAGATCCTGTTTCGTGCGTGCCGGCGCGTCCGGCCGAAGTTGGATACCTTCAGCATCATATTGGGACAGCCAGCCTGCCGGGTCGCCCTTTTCTACGAACGCTGCATAATTTGACCAGATTTGCCTGATGGCAGCCTCGTCCGTTTCCGTAGACTGTGCATACGCGAGACCTGCACATCCCACCATGACCAGGCAGGAGAGAGACCAGAAACACCTGCGTGCCATTTTCATTTACCCCCGTTTTCGATAGAGATGGAACGATTCGAACCCGCCAGAGTCATTCTGCGCCCCGATGCTTGCGGCGTCAAGCTGGCCTTCGTCCCTCCCGCGCCGCAACAGGACAACTTGCTTTCGGTTCCAAGCGAGTTCAGAGAGAAACTGCCGATAATATACTAATGAGTCTCATTCAATCCTTGGAGAAATGGAACCGCACTCTCACCATATGCGTCGCTTTCGGGCTGATAGCCTGCATCGGGGCGCTGGATTACGTGACAGGCTACGAGCTTTCTTTCTTCCTGCTTTACTTCGTGCCTGTTTCCCTGCTCGCCTGGAAGGGAGGGCGCTGGCCAGGTCTCGTGGGCTCCGCGATCAGTGCAGTTGTTTGGGCAGAGGCCAATATCGCGGCCGGCCAGATCTTCTCAAACCCGTTCGTGATGTATTGGAACGGAGGCGCGAGGTTTCTTGCCTTTGTCCTCGTGACGTACCTGCTTTCTGTCGTGAAGGATTCGATCGTGCACCTGGAAGGTTTGTCGAGAACAGACTCACTCACCGGCGCTGCCAACGCCCGAGCATTCCTGGAGCAGTTGAAGGGGGAGACCGAGCGTGCGCGCCGCTACCGACGTCCTTTCACGCTTTCATACATCGACCTGGATAATTTCAAAGCCATCAACGACTCTTTCGGGCACGCGACAGGAGATACCGTGCTGCAGACGGTTGTGTCAGAAATCCGCACCCACGTCCGCGCGACCGACGTCATCGCCCGGCTCGGCGGGGACGAGTTCGCCCTGCTGCTCCCCGAGACGGACAGGGACGCGGAACAGACGGCCATCAGCAAGATTCGCCGCAGGATCGTGCGAGAAATGGCTTCCCGAGGGTGGCCCGTCACCGTGTCAATCGGATCGCTGACCTGCTTCGACTCACGCCTCGGGGTAGATGAGCTGATCAAGAAAGCGGACGATCTGATGTATGAGTCGAAATCGAAAGGCAAGGACACGGCGAGCTTTTCGTCCCTGCCATAGATGGTTGTCTGGGGCGGGCGATTGTACTATTGTCTATACGTGGATCTGCAAAATGTTCAATGAGTCGAGTGAGTATATTGCAGAAGTGGCCCGGCGATTCCTCGAAGAGCACCCCGACGTAAGGCACGCGCAGGAGCAGTTCGGCCTCAGCCTCCACCAATACCGGCAGGCTCTTGCGACCCAGCAGAAGCCCGTTCTCTCCAATGGCACTTCGACCATGCAAGGAATTGGAATATGGAAAGTTGGCAAGAGATCCAGAATGAGATAGCGGCGGCAGGAGCCCGGAAGGGCATTCCTGGTGACCATGATGCGGTGAGACGGGAGGCGTACAGAAGGCTCTCATCTCTCACTGGTCGGCCGTTGATTGTTTACGCATCCGCCTTTCATGTCCCAGGAAAAAACGAATTGGCGGCAGGGACGCTGCTTCTTGACATGTCGGACAAGGAAGGGTTTCAGGAAGCAGTCAGAAACATCGATGGACCGGCGGTCGATGTCTGGATTCATAGTCCGGGAGGCTCGGCGGAGGCCGCCGAGTCCATCGTGGGGATACTTCGTACGAAATTCGAAGGCGTGAGGTTTATCGTTACTGGTTCGGCCAAGAGCGCAGCGACCATGCTCGCGATGTCCGGCAACCGCATCCTGATGTCGGATGCGGCTGAGCTCGGTCCAACTGATCCTCAGCTCTCGCTTGGAGATTCCCGGACGGCACCGGCGGGGGCGATTCTTGGCCAATTCGACCGAGCAAAAAAGGAAATAGTCAAGAACACCGCGCTCATTGCGCCCTGGCTTCCAATTCTTCAGCAGTACGGACCCTCGCTGCTCCTGGAGTGCCAGAACTTGCTCAAGCTTTCCGAAAAGCTCGTCGCCGCTTGGCTCGAGCAATACATGTTTGGTGGAGAACGAACTGCTCAGAAGAAGGCGAGGAAGCTCGCCCGATACCTCGCCAATGACAGAAACTTTTTGTCACACGGCCGCCGCGTGGGCCTGAACGATTTGCGCACCCACGGGGCGATTGTCGACCGGATTGAGGAAATGCCTCTCGAACAGCAGGAGGCCATTGCTCGCGTTCACCTGGCGATCATGGCCACCCTGGATGACACGGCCGCGGTCAAGATTTTCGAAAACAGTTCGGGTGCGGTTCTCCTGAGACTGGTGCAGACGCGGGCTGCAACCCAACGCTCACCGGAGGACGCCATGCACGGGCAGCCCTAGGTTGATCATCGGATGGCAAACGAGACCCTGCAGATCAACAGGGCGCCGGTACTTGCGCTCTGGGCAACTGTGGTTGCCGAGCGCCTTGGACACGACCGCGGCGCCGCGCTCAGCCTTGGGAAGGCAGTTGCGGGGCTGACCGCTCATGCAAAGGCGAAGATTCTGGGGATCCACCCTGCCAGCGAACCCGTTGAAGTGAGGAAAAAGGTAACGACGGGCACAGCCCCGAGGGAGTTCTGGATCACGGTCTGCGGACGGCCTGTGCCCGCGATGAAAACGCCGGAGGGTATCCGTGCCCTGACGAAGGAAGAGACAATCGCGCCTGCATCAGTGCAGAAATACCTGGAAGGCGCCTTCGGAGACGCACTGGACGCGGTGGAAGCGGCAATGCGGGAGGTGGCCGCATCATTTCCACTGAGCGAGCTGGAATCGAAGGCTTGGGGGCTCTACGAGAAGTTCAGGCCTGTCATCGCTTCTGGAACGAGGGGCTGGGGGCAGAAAGGCGAGCTCGACCTCGGGCTGGTCCGGTCCCTCGCCCGCAAGGGCTGAACTCCGGCAATTGCCTCTGGGAAGGGGCCTGTGATATTATCAGGTGCCCGTGGGGCCGTTCGCCATCAATGCACCACAGCCTGGAGACGCTCCGTGACTGAGCCGTTCCATTTTCCGGAATCACTCCAGGGCTACCGCGTCCATCTCGTCGGCATCAAGGGAACGGGCATGTCGGCCCTTGCGGAGATTCTCTCCTCCCGGGGTGCCAGGATCACCGGCTCGGACACGGGAGAGAAGTTCTACACCGACGCAGTGCTCCAGCGGCTTTCAATCCCCTACCGGGAAGGCTTCGCCGCAGGGAACCTGCCCCGGGACGCCCAGCTCGTCGTGCACTCCGCCGCGTACAGGAAGGAAGAGAACCCTGAGCTTCGGGCCGCCGCCGAGCGGGGAATCCCGACGCTCGCTTACCCGGAAGCACTCGGCGCGCTGTCGGTGCTCGCGGACTCGAGCGGGATCAGCGGTGTGCACGGCAAGTCGACGACAACCGCCATGTGCGGTGTGATCCTGAAGGAATGGGGAATGCCCGCGACCGTGCTCGTGGGAGCAGAGGTGCCCGGGTTCGGCAGCAGGTCGACCCTTGTCCAGGGGGACCGCTACCTGGTGGCCGAGACCTGTGAGTACCGACGGCATTTCCTGAACTTCAGGCCGCGCAGGATCGTCATCACGAGCATCGAGCCCGACCACCTGGACTACTTCAGCGGCCTGGAGGACATCCTGGCCGCATTCGAGGAATACGGGCTGAACCTCGCGCGCGGCGGCACGCTGATCTTCTGCGCTGATGACGACGGCGCCCGCGAAGCGGCGCGGCGCATCCAGGCGCGGAGGCCGGAGCTTGTCCTCATCGCCTATGGCAGGATGGCGGACGGCCCTTTCCGCATCGCCCATGAAGAGCAGGGGAGCGGGCGCACCCGGTTCTGGCTGGCGGGGACCGCTAGCGGGTTCGAGCTGAAGGTCCCTGGCGCGCACAACGTGCTGAACGCGGCAGCCGCGCTTGCCCTCTGCCTCAAGTTGTGGCAGGCGGAGCGGCCGGGCCGGGAGCCCGACTGGCAGGGTGCCGCGCGTGCGCTGTCGTCATTTGCGGGAAGCAGGAGGCGGAGCGAGATCGTGGGGGAGGCGGGCGGTGTTCTTTTCATGGACGACTACGCGCACCACCCGACGGCGATCGAGAAGACCCTCGCGGGGATCCGCAGCTTCTATCCCGAGCGACGACTCGTCGTCGACTTCATGTCCCACACCTATTCACGCACGTACGCCCTGCTCCCCGAGTTCGGCAAATGCTTCGGTCCCGCTGACTCCGTGGTGCTTCACAGGATTTACGCCTCGGCCCGGGAGACCAACGAGGGCGGCATCACGGGGGAGGATCTGTATCGAGAAGTCTCGCGGAACCATGCCAACGTCAGTTACATCGAGGACCCGGCAGATGCCGTCGCCACCCTTGCAGAGGAGCTGAAGCCGGGCGATCTTTTCATCACGATGGGCGCAGGGGACAACTGGAAGATCGGGCAAGAGCTTCTCAGGCTCCGTGGGGGGAGGAAATGACCATCGGAGGCGGGCAATGACCAGCATGACGGGTTTCGGCCACGGGGAGCACCGCGACGACCGCGTGCAGATGGTCCTGGAGGTGCGCTCCTACAACAACCGCTTCCTCGAGCTTTCCATCAACCTGCCCTACAGCATCAAGCAGCTGGAGCCCCGGGTGCGCGAATACCTGGCCTCGCGGATCCAGCGCGGCAAGGTCGAGTTCTACCTGTCTCTCACGGAGCTCGAGGACTCCAGCGACGTTGTCGTGGACCACGCGCGTGTTCGCACCTACACCGCCGCGCTGGAAGAGCTGCGCCGCTTGGCCGGGATCCGCGAGCGGCCCACCCTGGCGCACCTGATCGGGCTGGAAGGGGTGCTCAAGACCGTCAGCCGAAAGGATCCCGAGGCGCTCTGGGCGCTGGTCCAGCCGCTGCTGGACAAGGTCTTTGCTGATTTCGACGCGTCCCGGAACGTGGAAGGTCGAAAGACCGAACAGGACATCCGCAAATGCGCGGCCGATATCCGCGAGCGGATGTCGGCTATCGAGGCGAAGGTCCCCGAGATCGAGGTGAAGATAAGGACCGGCCTGCGCGAGCGTTTCCAGGAGCTCCTCGGGGACGGGGTGGACGAATCGCGTATCCTGGCGGAGACCGCGGTCCAGCTCATGCGCGGGGACATCAACGAAGAGGTGCAGCGAACCAAGGCGCACTTGGACAGCCTCCAGGAAGCCCTTGGATCAAAGGGACCTCAGGGGAAACGGCTGGACTTCGTGTGCCAGGAGATCGGCCGGGAGATCAACACCATCGGTTCGAAGAGCATGATGATCGAGATCGACCAGGCGGTGATCGCCGTGAAGGACAGCCTGGAAAAAATCAGGGAGCAGCTCAGAAATGTCGAATAAGGGGGCCGGTCTCAGGGTGGCGATCTCGGGCAAGAGCGGGTGCGGGAACACCACTGTTTCCCGGTTGGTCGCCGAGCGCCTTGGGCTTCGCATGGTGAACTACACCTTCAAGGACCTCGCCCGGGAGCGCGGTGTGGCCTTCGAGGAGATCTGCATCCTTGCGGAGAGCGACCCGCAGTATGACCTGACGATCGACCGCATGCAGGTGAAGCTCGCCGAGGAGGGCGGATGCGTGCTCGGCTCGCGGCTGGCAATCTGGCTCCTTCGGGACAGTGCGTTCACCGTGTACCTGCATGCCCCGCTGGAAGTCCGGGCCGGCAGGATCGCACGGCGCGAGGGCAAAGAGCTTTCCAAGGCGCTCCGCGAAACTGAAGCCCGCGACAAGCGGGATCACGACCGCTACTCCCGGCTGTACGGCTACGATGTGAACAACTACGAGTTCGCCGCCCTCGTGGTGGACGCGGATGCGCTGTGCCAGGACGAGGTGGCGCGGGAGATCGTCGAGCACGCGGAGGAGTTCCGGGGGACACATATGGACAGCTCGCGGCCGCCGGACGCTTGATCATTGCCAGGATTACTGCTAATTTCTATCTATCATGGTATTACCTCTCGATCTCCTGGAAAGCTTCCAGGGAAACATATATGAAATGACCTGCGCGGCGATGAAGCGCAGCATACAAATCAACCTTGCAGGCGACGACGAGCTGGAAGCAAACAAGGGAAAGATCGTCTCCACGGCGCTCAAGCAGATCCTCACGCAGAAGGTCAGGTATCGCCACCCGGACGCCTGAAAGTCCTCCGTTCGTCCTCGTCTTCTTCGGCCCCACGGCTGTCGGAAAGTCGGAACTTCTCAACTCCCTCCTGGACTCCCGGTTCGAGCTCATCAACGCGGATTCGATGCAGGTCTACCGGCACATGGATATCGGCACGGCCAAGCCGTCAATCGTGGAACGCGCCCGCATTCCCCATCACCTTTTCGACGTGGCGGATCCGTCCGAGCAGTTCAACGCGGGCAGGTTTGTCACCGAGGCGGAGAGGCTGATTCCCGAGATCAGGAAGCGGGGAAAGATCCCCGTTGTCGCCGGGGGGACTGCATTCTACATCACCAGCCTGATGTACGGACTGCCCGAGGCGCCGCCCGTGGATCCCGGCGTGCGTGAAAAGCTTCGCGAATTGGAACGCGATGAGGGCAGGGCCGCCCTGTACCGGGTCCTGTCGCAATCCGATCCTGAAGGGGCCTCCCGGATCCAGCCGAACGACCGCTACCGCGTGATGCGCGCGCTGGAGGTTTTCCAGGCAACAGGCAGGTCCCTTTTCTCCTATCGCTGGCCGCGTGTTCGGCGCACGGACATGCAGTTCCTGCTCATCGGGTTGGAGCGGCCGCGCCAGGAGTTGTACCGAAGGATCGACGAACGCGTGGGCGCGATGTTCGAATCCGGTCTTCTGGGGGAAGTCAAGGCCCTCCTGGCTCGAGGATTCAGTCGACGGGACCCCGGAATGCGGGGGATCGGGTACCGCGAGATTCTCGACATGAGACGCGGATGCGAGACCATCGCCGAGGTGCGTGAGAGAATCGCGCAGACGACCAGGCGGTATGCGAAAAGACAGTTGACCTTCTTCCGGGCGGTGCCGGGCGTTTGCTGGATGAACCCGGCACGCCGTGATGCCATCCGAACGAGGACGGAGGCGTTCATCGGGGGAAGCACTTGACCATGGAGCGGGAAACCCGCATAGTGACATTTCGGCGAACGCGCGTCTCGCGCGCACCCAATCATCGAAAGGAGTAGGCGCTGTGCCCTGCGGCAGGAAAAGAAAGCGACACAAGATTGCCACCCATAAAAGGAAAAAGAAGCTGAGGGCCAACCGGCATAAGAAGAAGCTGCGGTAGCGCGGCCTCCGAGGAGAGAGCGGCACGTGAAAGCTGCGACGGTGAAAGCTGCACGGGTCTTCATTCCTTTCCTGCTGCTCGCCGTGGTCCTGCCGGCGGGGGGGGAAAGCCTCTGGTCGCCCGATTTCAAAGGGTACCTCTCCGGCAGCAAGGGCCTCGCGGTGGGCGATGCGCTGGTCGTCCAGATCGATGCCTCCTCCTCGCTTTCCTTTTCATCCTCGAGCAACGATTCCAAAAATCTCACTCTCGAGTTCTCCGGAGGTGACTCCGGGAACATCTTCTCTTTTCTTCCGCAAGTGCGCACCGGGGGCACGCAGAGTGCCGCGGGCAAGGACAGCCTCAGCCTGAAAACGCAGATCCCCGTGGTGGTGACCGCGGTGAACCCGGACGGCACGGCCCAGGTGCAGGGCTCGCGCTCAGTCGCCATCCAGGGGAAAAATGAATCGATCACCGTGACCGGATCGGTTTCACCTGGCCTGCTGGACCAGAAGGGCACGATCAACTTCTCGAAGCTCGCAAATGCGCGCCTGACCTACACGACCTTCCTCGCCTCAGCCAAAGATGTGCTGAGCCCGGCCGACCTCCAGAGGCTGTTGACCCCCGCCCCGGCCGCGGGGGCAGCGGCAGCAGGCGGCGCGCCCGCGGCGACCCCCGCGCCCGCGGCTGGCGCCCCTGCGGCTGGCGCGCGCGCGGCTGGCGCCCCTGCGCCTGCGCCTGCGGCTGGCGCGGCTGCAAACCCACCCGCGCAGACCGGCCTCACCATTCCCGATGCGCGCAAGAAGGAGCTGCTGCTCCTGTACCTGAACCGGCTCATCGACATCGTCTTCTCGAAGTAAGGACACCACGGCAGTCGCTGGACAAGCTTGACGCTGTAAGAAGCCAGTTGTTAGAATCAGCTCTGTGGCCTCCATCCTCCTGAGATCCTCCGAAACGAACGCGCATCCCATCGACATCTCATCGATGAACGACGTACGCAGGCACCTCGGAGAGTTCGACCTGTCCGCGGAGGACATGGAGAAGATCGCCGACACGTTCCTGTACTGCACGATCAAGCTGGAGGGCGTGGACACCCGCGCGGCGAACCTGATGAAGTCCTACCTGGAAACCCTGGGCGGCGGCATCGCGATGAGCAGGGGCGCCCATGACTACACCGTGCGGGAAACGGACGTGCTCATCACGGGCAGCCGGCGCACCCTGCAGATCCTCGCCGCACGCCTGAAGGGCGAGCCCTACGGGCTGGACGCGGTGAGCGGCGAGATCATGGCCTGCACCACTGCCGGGAACAGGACAATCTCGTGGGGAAGCCGCACGCTGGATTTCACCCACAAGACCTACGTCATGGGGATTCTCAACTGCACGCCCGACTCGTTCTACCCGTCCAGCAGGGCGGCGACGATCAAGGACGCGATGAGATCGGCGCACGAGATGATCTCGGAGGGAGTGGACATCGTGGACGTGGGCGGGGAGTCCACGAGGCCGGGCGCCGAGGCGGTTCCCTTGGAGGAGGAGATCCGACGCGTGATCCCGGTGATCCAGGCGCTGCGCGAGGACTCCGACGTGATCATTTCGGTGGACACGCGGAAAAAGGAAGTCGCGGGGCGCGCGCTGGACGCGGGCGCCGACATCATCAACGACATTTCCGGGCTGCGGCACAACGAGGAGCTGGCCCGGCTGGTGGCCCGGCGCAGGGTTCCCGTCGTGCTCATGCACATGCGCGGAACGCCGAAGACGATGCAGAAGAACCCCTTCTACAAGAATACGATCAGCGAGATCCTCCGCGAGCTGCAGCCGTCCATTGCCGCGGCCATCGGGGCGGGCATTGCGCCGGAGATGATCATCATCGACCCGGGCATAGGATTCGGCAAGCGCAGCCAGGACAACCTTCGCATCATCAAGGAGCTCGCCTCCCTGAAGTCCCTGAAGTTCCCCATCCTCGTCGGGCTCTCCCGCAAGGGGTTCATCGGTGAGATCCTCGACCGCCCGGTGGAAAAGAGGCTCATCGGAACCGTGACCGCCAATACGCTGGCCGTCCTGAACGGCGCGAACATCATCCGTGTGCACGACGTTGCGGACGCGGTGGAAATGGTGAAGATCATCGAC
>JBEKXR010000114.1:0-9468 GCA_049511935.1 Spirochaetia bacterium
GGCCAGCTTCAGGCGCGCGGCTCCCTGCAGGACCACGAATCGCCAGGACTGACGGTTCTTTGCCGAAGGTGCGAGTACCGCTGCTGAAAGGACTCTTTCGATCATCTCGCGTGGCACGGGCGCATCTTTGAACTTGCGGATGCGGCGCCTCCGGGAAATGGCTTCGCGTGTTTCCATGGTCCGCCTCCTTCTCCCCCGCCGCTGCCTTCAGCCCCTCTTCGGCGCCTCAACCCTTCTTCTGCACCTCGGGTGAGCGATAATCCCATCCCTTGCTGTCGAGGTCCTCGAGGATGCGCACGACGGCGTCCACGAGCACCTCCCGCATCTTGCGGCCCTTGGCCGGCGTCGCCTTCGTGGGATCGCCGGTGGTGCCGGTGTTCGTGAGCTCGTTGAAGAGCCACTTCACATCCACGTGCCTGGGCAGGTGCGGCACCACGCCTGAGGCCTTCGACACGTCGCACAGGTCGGGAAAGAGCTCCAGGCAGATGGAAGTCTCCCCCTCACCGCCGTGGCCCAGCCCCTTCCATACCGCGAAAAAGTCCGGCGGCACGAGGTCTCCCATCATCATCCACCAGGCGTCCAGCGACACGATGCGGAAGTCGGGGTGGGCGACCTTGGCCGATCGGCTTGCCACCTCGATAGGCGCGATGTTGCCGTCGTGGCCGTTCATGATGAACACCTTGCGGATGCCTTCGCGGTAGACGGATTCCAGGATGTCGCGGATGAACGCGATGTGGGTCTCGAACTGGACGGTGACCGTGAAGGGGAAGTCCCGGTAGTGCTCGCTCACCCCGTAGTTCACGGGGGGCAGCACCCCGGTCTTCGCGACCCGCGCGGCAATGTCCAGGGCCACCATGTGCGCGGTCAGCGCATCCGTGCCGAAGGGCAGGTGCGCCCCGTGGCTCTCCAGCGATCCCAGCGGGAGGATCACCTTCTCGAACGGCGCGGCGCGGAAATCCGCGGCGCTCAGGTGCTGGATCTCGAGGGGGTTCTTCTTCATGGAGTCGTCTCCTTGCGTTGTGGCCGGCCACGCCGGCGGTGCCGGTTCGCGGGGAAAAGCATGGGCGGGCCAACCGGCCCGCCCTGTCATGCCGCGCTCAGGGCGCGGGGATCTTCTCGGGAACCACTTCCTGCGCCAGGGTGAACTTGCCGTCCTTCACGAGGATCACTGTCACGCCCTTCTGGGGGATGCGGCTTCCCTGGGGGAAGCTGATGGAGCCGGTGACGCCCGCGAGGCCGCTCGTCGCCTGGAGCGCGGTGCGGATGGCCTTGGGGTCGGCGGAGCCTGCACGCTTGATGGAATCCGCGAGCAGCTTCACCGTGTCGTAGCCCAGGCCTGCGAACGCGTTCTCCGGCGGGTTCTTGTACTCCGCCTGGTAGGCGGCGATGAACTTCTTCACCGCGTCGGTGCCCAGGCTTGCGTCCATGAGAGAGTGTGTCGTGAAGTACACGTTCTCAGCGCCCGCGCCCGCCACCTGGACGAGGAGCGGCGTGTCGTAGCCGTCGCCGCCCATGATGGGGGTCTTAATGCCTGCGTCGCGGAACTGCTTCACGATGGTGCCCACGTCATCCGGTCCCGAGGCGATGTAGAGCAGGTCCGCCTTGGCCTTCTGGCCCTTGAGCTTCGTGATCTGCGCGGAGAAATCCTTGTCCCCGGTCTGGTAGTTGTCTTCCAGGATCACCTTGCCCCCGAGCTCCAGGAAGCGCTCCTTGAAATACTTGCCCAGGAGCAACGTGTACTCCATGCCCTTGTCGATGAGGAGGTACACATTCTTCGCCTTGAGGCTGGAGACCGCGTATTCCGCGCCGGCGGCTGCCTGCACGTTGTCGCCGAAGCAGGCGAGGTACAGGTAGTCGGGCACCTGGTCGGGCAGCTTGGGAGAGGTGGCCCCAGAGGTGACGAACACGATCCCCGCCTTCGCCGCGGTGGGAGCGGCCGCCATGGTCATGTCGCTGTCGCTGAAGCCGAACATCGCCACGACTTTGTCGCTGTTTGTGAGCTGCGTCGCGGCGTTGCCGATCGTCGCGGCATCCGACTTCCCGTCGTAGGCGACGAGCTGGATCTTCTTTCCCAGCACCCCGCCCGCCGCGTTGATCTCCTTGGCCGCGAGCTTCGCGCCGTTCGTGGACGGCGAGTCCAGGGAGGCCTGCGCGCCGGTCATGTTGTAGAGCATGCCGATCTTGATCGCGCCGCCCCCGCCCTGCCCGGAGCAGCCGACGGCGAGCAGCGCCGCGGCAGCCAGCAGGACGATGGCAAGTCTTGCTTTCATACCCGTTCCTCCTTCAGGAAACCTGTGCACGTGATGCCGCCCGGGCGGACCGCCCGGTTCTTGCGGCCTTTCTCCCTCTTCTCGGCGGAACGATCCGCCGGAAAGCTCCACGAATGTCGATCTCCCTGCCTCCCATGATGCCGGCAGGCCTGAACACGATGACGAGCACGAACACCACCGCCATGAGGATCTGGCTTGCGCCGTACAGCGGCGGCATGTGCAGCGCTCCGAGGTCGAAGCCGCGCTCTGCATTGCGCAGAAGCTCGGACAGGACCGTGATGAGCACGACGCCGATCACGGACCCGCTCACCGATCCCATCCCCCCGATGACGAGCATTGTAATGATGCCGAATGCCTGTGTGAAGGAGAAGGATTTTGGGGAGAAGGAGGTGATGAAGTGCGCCCAGAGGGAGCCCGCGGCGCCGGTGAGAAAGGCGCTCACGCAGAAGGCGAGCAGCCGCGCGCGCAACACGTTGACCCCGAGGGAGAGGGCGGAGATCTCGTTGTCCCGGGAGGCGCGCATGCCCCTCCCGAACGCGGATGAGCCGATGCGCCAGACCACGTAGACAGCGACGACCGCCCAGATCCAGGCGTTCGCGATGGTGGTGAAGCCCGGCACACCGGCAAAGGTCCGCGCCCCCCGGGTCACCGGGTCCCAGTTCACGAGAACGACCTGCACGATCACCAGGAAGCCGAGAGTGGCCACCGAGATGTAGGCGCCGCGCAGGCGCATGAGCGAAAGCCCCACGGGAAAGGCCACCGCCGCGGCGACAAGACCGCCGATCAGCGTCGCGGGCAGGAATGGAAGCGCAAGATGACCGAGCCATCCCGGGAGGCTGGGCAGGTTCACCGTCTTGAGGTTCACCGGCAGGGTGAGGATGGCAGCCGTGTAGGCCCCGATGGCCATGAAGCCCACATGACCGAGGGAAAAGACCCCGGTGAACCCATTGGAGAGGTTGAGACTCACGACGAGCACGATGTTGATCCCGATGATGATCACGATCCGCTGCACGTAGTCGCCGGCCAGGAAAGCGGCGGCGGCCAGCAGCGCCGCGAGCAGCGCGAGTAGCGCGGCCGGCGCGGCGAGCCGTGCCGCGAGGGAGGGCCGGTTGGGGTTCGGCTCCATCAGATCTTCTCCCTCTCCGTGCTGCCCAGGATGCCGTTGGGCCGGAAGAGGAGCAGCGCGATGAGGATGGCGAAGACGAACGCGTCCCGGAAGGGCGTGAGCGCGGAGGGGAGGAGCCCCTGGAGGAGGATCTCCAGCCCCCCCAGCACGTAGGCGCCGATCACCGCGCCGGGGATGCTTCCCAGCCCGCCGATGACGGAGGCGACGAAGGCCTTCAGCACCGGGTTGAAACCCATCAGGGGGTCCACCTTGCCGACGCGCGCGCTCCACAGGAGGCCCACCACGCCGGCGAGGAGCGAGCCGATGGCGAAGGCCGCGGCGATGACCCGGTTCACGTTGATGCCCATCAGGCGCGCGGCCAGTATGTCCTGGCTCGCGGCGCGCATCGCGATCCCGGTGTCCGTGCGCCGCACGAACAGCGTGAGGCCCAGGAGGAGGACCGCGGTCACGGCGATGGCGATCAGGTCGAGCCCCGCGATCTGCAGCTGCCCCCTCTCGATGATGGAGCGGAGGATGGGCGGCGCGGTGAACGGGCGGGAGGTGGGGCGGAAGAGGATGATCGCAAGGTTTTCCAGGAAGATCGTCACGGAGAACGAGGTGAGGAGCATGGAGATCTCGTGCGCGCCGCGCAGGGGCCGGTAGGCCACGCGCTCCATGAGGAGACCCGCGATCGTGCTCGCCGCGATGCCCGCGGCTGCGGCCGCGAGGAAGGGAAGCCCCAGCCCCATGAGGAGGAGCGCGACGTAGCTGCCCACCATGATCAGGTCGCCATGGGCGAAGTTGATGAGCCGCAGGATCCCGAAGACCATGGCGAGGCCGATCGCCATGAGGGCATAGAGGCTCCCGATGCTCACCGCGTTGATGAGCTGCTGGAGGAGGAGCTCCAGGGGCGTCACTGCCCGGCCTCCGGCGCACGGCTGAGATACGCCTGCTCGATCTCGGGATTGGCGCGCAGTTCCGCCCCCGTTCCCGAAAGGGTCACGCGGCCGCTGGAAAGGACGTACCCGCGGTCCGCGACCGCGAGCGCCTGGCGCACGTTCTGCTCCACCAGCAGGATCGTGACCCCGCGCCTGTGCAGCTCGCGGATGACCCGGAAGATCTCCTTCACGACCAGCGGGGCAAGGCCCAGCGACGGCTCGTCGAGGAGGAGGAGCCGCGGGGCCGCCATGAGCGCACGGCCGATGGCGAGCATCTGCTGCTCGCCGCCGCTCAGCGTCGCCCCTGTCTGGTGTCGCCGCTCCCCGAGCACGGGAAAGAGGGAGAAGACGTACTCCATGTCGCTGCGCGCCGCGGCCCGGTCCTTCCTGCGGATGGCTCCCATGCGCAGGTTTTCCAGCACGGAGAGACCCCCGAAGATCCTGCGGCCCTCGGGGCAATGGATCACGCCCAGTCCCACGATCGCGTAGGGGGTGGCCGCGGCGAGGTCCGTGTCGTTCCAGCGCACGCTGCCCGACCTTGGCCGCACGATCCCCGAGACGGCCATGAGGGCGGTGGACTTGCCAGCGCCGTTGGCGCCGAGGAGGGTCACCAGCTCCCCGTCATGCACGGAGATGCTCACCGCCGCGAGCGCCTGGACGTGGCCGTAGAAAATGTCGACAGATTCAAGCGCCAGCATCGTCGGAAGCCTCGCCGAGATACGACTCCACCACCCGGGGGTCTGCCCGCACCTGTTCCGGGGTGCCCTCGGAGATGATCTGCCCGTCATTGAGGACCTGGATCCGCTCGCAGAGCTGCATCACGAGCGGCATGTTGTGCTCTACGAGCACGATCGTGAGC
This sequence comes from Spirochaetia bacterium, assembly GCA_049511935.1. Taxonomy (GTDB): domain Bacteria; phylum Spirochaetota; class Spirochaetia; order SZUA-6; family Fen-1364; genus Fen-1364. The sequence goes on from JBEKXR010000114.1 coordinate 5,173, forward strand.
TGCCAGATATCGCGGATCCTCCGGATGAGATCCAGGATGACCGTGCTCTCCAGGCTGTTCATGCCCGCGGTCGGCTCATCGAGAAGCAGGAGCGCGGGCTCGATGGCCAGGGCGCGCGCGATCTCCAGCCTGCGCTGGTCCCCGTACGGCAGGGACGACGCCATTGCGGAGGCGCGGTCCTGCAGCCCGAACAGCCCGAGCTGCTCGAGGGATTTCTCCACGAGGCGCTCTTCCGTGCGTCGGAACGAGGGCAGCGAGAGGAGAGTCGACAGCATGCCGGCGCGTTCCCTCAGCTGGCGCGCGGCGACGACGTTCTCCACGACCGTCATGCTCCCGAAGAGCCGGATGTTCTGGAAGGTCCGGCCGATGCCCATCCGCGCGATGCTGTCGGGGCTGGCGCGCGTGATGTCCCTGCCGCAAAACCGCACACGCCCCGACGTGGGCCTGAGGTGGCCGGTGAGCAGGTTGAAGATGGTGGACTTGCCCGCGCCGTTGGGGCCGATGATCCCGAGGATCTCGCCCCGGCGCAGCCGCAGGCTGTAGCTTTCGACGGCGCGGAGCCCCTTGAAGGTTTTCGAAAGCCCGTCGATCTCGAGGAACTCCCCCTGGTCGCCGCTGTCCGCCTGGCGCGCCGCGTGCAATCCTGCCTCCCGTCAAACGATGCGCCGACGCCGGCGTCGGCGCGCACGAGGGGCGGTCGGCTCCGGCACAAGATTCGCAACGATACCAGAATCCCTGGGGAGGGTAAAGCAGATTGGCGGATTCCGACGGCGCCGCTCGCGGTCATTCTCTGGCTCATCTTTGCTGTGTAGCACAAATGCAGCAAACCAAGTGCTTTATACTGGTACGCAGAGATACAGTGTGCATGGACGTCGTGGACCTAATCGCCATAGTGAGCTATAATTAGACACACATGTCTCTGAAGAGCCATGATGTGGGAAGTACCGGAGACTCGTTTCAGGGTCTAGTGCCGCAACGGTGTGGAGGTTCAAATCCTCTTCCAGGCAAAGGTCCTACCCTTTGTCAGGCGGTCCTTCATATAGACAAAGAGTTGCATCCGCTCTCTGCCACTGCAACTGAACGGCCTTCGATTACGCAGAGAGTGAAGGACGGCATGAGGGAGGCGTGCTACACTAGGCCAAACTTTTCCTCGATCGCATCGAGGGCCGCCTCATCAATACGGGCAATCGGACCCAGCTTCATTGCGTTCAGTACTGCACGCGCGCTGAACTCCGCCACCTCCAGCCGGTCGAACGCCTGCGTGAGAGTGGCGCCGGTGGTGAGCACCGCATCATTCTCCAGGAAAGCCACGGGTGAGCCCGGAGATATCTCCTGCGCCAGGGCTTGTTCGTCAGTGAACTGCCGCCCGAAGCGGACGAGCGGGATGTTGCGCAACACGATGTAGCTTTCCGGAATGGTCGCGCTGTCCAGCCAGGTGCCGGTCACGGAAAATGCTGTCACGGCCGGGGATTGGGCGCTGGCAATCGCGTTGATCTTCGGATGAGCGGCGTAGATCTCCTGGTGGAGGACGACCGCTCTGCTGGGAATAGTGCCACGCTCCCTCTTCCCTCCGCGAATGAGGACGAAGTCCGACTCGTCCAGGTAGCTTCGATCCACTCCGAACGGACTGATGAGGAACGATTCCGCATCCACCCGGGCGGACACGGTTCCCTCCGTGCTGGTCATGAGGCGCTGTCGATAGGCGCGGTGCATCAACTCCCGCATATCGCGGCGCAAGCTGCGCTCAACCGACGAGCGTGGAAGGGGCTCGCTCTCCGCCAACCGAAGGTTCTTGCCCTGCTGGGAGAGCGCGATCTCTTCGGGCGTAAGGCCCCGTGCCGGTCCGAGGGTGCTCGCATTGATGAGCGTGCGTGCGCAGAAGTCCAAAGTCTCGAAGCGCTGGAACGCCTCCAGCAGGTTCCGGCCACCGGTAGCTACTCCGTGATTCTCCAGGAGAACGCTGTCGAATCCTCGCGCGAAAGCATCCGCAAGGTTCCGCCCGAGCTCCTCAGAGCCCGGGATCGCATACGGAGCATATCCCACCGCACCGCACACGGATCGCGCCTGGGGAATGATGCTCGTGTCCGGAATCCTGCGGACAAGGCTGAAGGCCACGAGAGCCGCGGGATGGGCGTGAAGGACGGCGCGGATGTCGGACCGTCGCGAGTAGGCGGCGCGATGAAAGGGATACTCGGAGGAGGGGGGATGCGTTCCCTCCACGACAGTGTCGCCGTGCATCCGCACGATATCCGCTTCCGTGAGCCCCCCCTTGTCGATCCCGCCGGGTGTGATCCAAATGTCACCGGAGTCATCGAGGATGGAAATGTTTCCACCCGACGTCGTGGTCATGCCGTACCCATAAACACGCTGCATGATAGTAACCAGCTGCTCTCTAGGATGCATGTACTCGTATTTCATTCAGTGCCTCTTGTGCGGAACATACTCTACCTATGCCTATGGCAGCTCCCAAAGAAGTTGGCGGTTGTAGCATACCGCATGCCATGGCCATCTCACACCTATCAATGGGGGATCTTATGTATGAATTGTGTAGATAACCTCGTGACGATCTGCTCGCGGGGATGCATGTACTCGTACTTCATTCGCTCGGCCCCCTGGAGAAGAGTATACTATTCAGGCAATGTGGTGAGGCGCCCGGAGGCGCCCGCACGACATGCAGCTGCCGTCATTCGCCCTGGAGAGGTTTTTCGCCCGGCACGAGTTCAAGGCCCGGCACCTGCTCTGCGCATCCGACTGTGAATCGGTGAGCATCAGCGAGCTGCTCTCGATGGAGCCGGGGGCCTCCGAGGCATTCGGGAAACTGGGTCTGGGATACACGGAAAGTCCGGGCAGCCCGTCGCTTCGCGCGGCAATCGGGCGGATCCACTCATCGGTGGGCCCCGAGGACATCCTGGTGACGAGCGGCGCCGAGGAGGCGATCTTCCTGTTCATGCACGCGGCCCTCGCGCCGGGGGATCATCTCGTGGTCCACCAGCCCTGCTACCAGTCTCTGGTCGACGTTGCTCGTTCCATCGGCTGCGAGGTCACCGCGTGGCAGGCGCGCGAGGAAAGCGCCTGGGAGCTCGATCCGGACGATCTTCCCCGGCTCGTGCGCCCCTCGACCCGGGCAATCGTCCTGAACGTGCCTCACAACCCCACCGGCTTTCTCATGGGCAGGGACGCGTTCCTCCGGACCCTGGAGTGTGCAGAAGCACGCGGCCTCCTGCTTTTCTCGGACGAGGTGTACAGGGGGCTGGAGCGCGCGTCGGGCGACCGCCTTCCCCCGGCGTGCGACGTGAGCCCGAGCGCCGTCTCACTGGGCGTGATGTCGAAGACCTACGGGCTGCCGGGCCTGCGCATCGGCTGGATTGCCACACGGAACGCGGGCCTGAAGGCGCGAATGGCGGAGCTGAAGGACTACACGACGATCTGCGCGAGCGCCCCTTCCGAGTTCCTTGCAGAGGTCGCGCTCCGGCACGCCGAGACGCTGGTGACTCGCAATCGCGGGATCATCGATGCCAATCTGGGGCTGCTCGATGCATTCTTCAGACGTCGCGCGCATGTCTTTTCCTGGCACCGACCGAAGGCCGGACCGATTGCCTTTCCCCGGTTCCTGCGCGGAGACGCGGAGGGGTTCTGTCGTGACCTGGTGGAGTCGAACGGCGTGCTCCTGGCGCCGGGCGTGCTCTTCGGCGGCCCCGGGAGCCATTTCCGAATCGGCTTCGGCAGGAGGAGCATGCCGGAAGCACTGGCAGAGCTGGAGACGTTCGTCGAACGGAACCTCATGGACGGCTGAGGTGCGTGAGCAATATGTTTCGCCCGTTGCCGAAGCCTCCAGCGAACTGGAAGCGGCGTTTCTGCGCGGACGAAAGGTGTTCTTCCTGTACCTGAGATCCATGGACTCCGGGACCACGTCGCCGCGGTGAAGGCTGCCGAAGCGTTCGGAGGGTCCCCATGTATCCAGCTCCTGGATACCCTTGTATCCAGCTCCTGTCCGAACGCACCACACACGAGTTTTCGATGTTTCGCATATTCCCCTGTTCTGTAAGGAGATACACGCAATTGTGTCGAAACCAGCAATTTGGCACACCGCTTGCATCTACCAACGCGGTTGTCAACCATTCCCTATTCATCACAGGAGGTTTGTATGAAGAGATCGCTCCTCATTCTTCCGGCCCTGGCACTTGTCGTCCTGATCGCGGCACCAATTTTCGCTTCCGGCGGAGGCGAAAAGAAAGTGAAGACGATCGCGTTCATGCCCGGCGTCGCCGATCCGTTCTATTATACAATGGAGAAGGG
>JBEKXR010000115.1:0-9442 GCA_049511935.1 Spirochaetia bacterium
GGAGACAGAATGGAGGTAAGGGGAGTGCGGACCTCATGGCTCACGTTGGCGAAGAACTGGGATTTCAGGGCGTCGAGCTTCTTCAGCTCCTCATTCGCTCGAGCGAGATTGAATCGCGTGCTGAACTCGCGAAATCGCATCTGAGTGGCAAGATGCGAGCTGAAAACCACAAAAACGATCGTCATGACGAGGAAGAAGTTGTTGTTCAGGAATATGTCGAGGTGCTCGATCCTCTGTAAGGCGAGGATAGGTATGATGTATGCAAGATAGATGATGGAACAGACTATTGCCGTCCTCTTCGCGTTCATCGGGAGCATAAATATTAGTGACAGCAGCACCATATTGACGCCCGCATAGTAGGTGCTGGTATATCCGCCCGACAAATGCACCATCAGGACAATGGACAGACCGCCTATGAGATACTCAAATATCGCCAATAGAAAAGGTTGACCCTTGCCGAATCTGGTTTTCGTCATCGACAGGACGAGCATGCTTAACGCCACGAAACAGAGCCGAATGATTACGAATGTAGCAAAAAGGCGCGGAAATGCGAAATAGTCGAGGATACCGAAAACCAGAAACAAGATGCTGCCAACACGAGCGCCAATACTAGTGTCACGGACAGCTTTTTCCTTTGCTTCACTTTCGAATTGCAAACGAAGAAGCTGCGGGCTGCTGGGATCGGCGGGCTTTAGACGATCACTCATATAGTGTTCAGCAGATTCTCGCATACCTTGTGGAAATAGTCAGCTCTCCATTCGTTGCTCTCAGCGTTTACTCCTCGATAGGCTCGTAACAGGCTTCGTTCAAGCTCTTTTTGTGTAAGGTGGGGAAGGCGGATGACCGCCTTCTGAGCAGTACACACTTGCCAGTCGCCATGGAGAATCCGGTTTTCCCGTTCGAGCCGCGTTTTCGTCAACGATGGGCACCTCGGTCCCAGGGGCGTCGGGGCCGCAGGGGTGGGAAGTACTGCGCCGATCCCATTTCAAGAAATGCTGGATCGTTTGCATCTCGCGGGAGGCTTTCAAGAAGTCCGCAAACCCGGGCGACTGGCTGAGAAGACCGCCTTCTAGCGCGATCAGCAATACTCGCAGCCCTGAATCACGCAACTTTACTCGTTGAAAACGCGACGAGCAAGTCGAGAAAGTCCCCGACCGTTTGTAGGTCGGCGAATAAAGTTTCGTCGATCTTCAAATTTAGATGTTTCTCGCAGGTGGCGATGATCTCCATGGCCATCAGGCTGTCGATTCCCAACTCTTCGCGAATAAGTACACGATCATCAAGCTCCTCCACATCGATACGAGAGATCCTTGATACGATCCGTTTGATGTCGTTCTTCAGGAGCTCCATGTTCCAGTTTTCTTGCAGATTACCCATTTCGGCATTTCCTCCTCTGGCCGGTGCCCCTCATGAAAGCACCCTGAATCGCTTGGGAATTTTGTACTCTGCCAGGATCTCCGGCAGAGAGGACTTCAGCCATTTCGTCTTTTCGTCGAAGTCTATATGCCGGCTCAACGCCAGATGTGCGAACAGGGAGTTGTTCTCCCACTCCACCTGCACGTCTGCAACGTCCCTGTCCAACAGAATGGCGCGGGAGATCTCTTCGATGTCCACGAGATTGCCGTTTATCTTGCGAGTATTTTTCAACTCTTTCACGAATACGAGATGGCCTTGATCGATGCGGCCCATGTCCCCGGTTTTGAACCAGGCGTCACGATGCGCTTCGCCTGACTCGCGCGGCCTTCGGTAGTAAGAACCCGTCATGTGCGGGGTCTTGATCAGTATCTCTCCAGCCCCGTCGGCAGCTGATGCGTCGATGCGGCACGCCACCTGGTCGCAGAGCGGTCCGACGGTGCCCGGGCGAGCTTCGTCGCGAGTATTGCCGCTGACGGGAGTGCATTCCGTCAGGCCGTAACCGTGGCACAGGTCGATTGAAAATGCTCTCTTGATATTCGTATAGTCGTCAGGGGTCAGGACACTGCCTCCCGATATAAGAACCTCGAGTGAGGAAAGGTCGACCGCGGGATCGCGCAGCCGATAGAGCAGCTGGTAGATCTCCGGGATGGAAGTGACGTACTCGATCCGGAAATCACGAATGTACTGAAAGAGGAGCCGCGGGTGCATTGTATCGACGATGACGCTGGTCATCCGGTAGAGCAGGGGGACGAGAATGCATCCTACGATTGTGAAGATATGCGTCATCGGGAGTATGACAAGCATCTTTTCTCCCGCTGCTCCGTGGAGTCCAGCCTGCAGCACCCGGGCGCCGTGAAGATATTGGGCATGCGATATCAAGGCGCCCAGCGGGTATCCGTAGCCACGATACGTGTAGTTGATTGACGCGACATCGTCGGGGATATCCTCCCGAGGCCTGAAGCCTTCGGCGGATTGCGTCAGGGAGAATTGGTGGTCTGCGCGCGTTATCACAATTGTGTTTTGGAGGTAAGGCTTCAGGAACCGCAGGTGCTCCTTTTCGGCGATGACGGCTTTAGGCTGGGCATTGCCGAATATCTCATCGAGCTCCAGGGTCCGGTATTCGAGTTTTGCCATCACGGGGATCGCGCCGATGTGGAGCAAGGACAGGAAGATGGTGATGAAGTCGGTAGAGTTGCCCAGAAATATCGGAACCAGGTACTTTTCCCGAATTCCCCAGGCGTAGAGCTGGCGCGCGGTCTCGATTATCTGCTGGGAGAACTCGATGGACGTAGTGGCCGTGGTTCCGCGAGTCTGGCTCACCTGAAGAAGAGTGGGGTCATTGCCCCAATCGCGTAGCGTGGCGTTGATTCTCTCCTCTATCCGAATCACAGATTCCTCTTTTATTGGAGTAAAATGGAATAGCAACCATTATAGAAGAATTTAAGATAATGTCAATCTTTTTTTTGCAATGGCGATATGCGCTTGGGGAGGGCTTCCCATGGAAGGAAGCACCGTTATTTCGGCGAATCCAGCGCCAGAAAGCATGTTTTTCAGCTCTTCCAGGGTGTAGAATCTAAAAAAACCATCCTCTTCAAGCTCGAAGAGGCTGGCGGCCTCATTCAACATGGCCCGGGCGCCGTCCACTCCCCCTTCGTCGTTCTGCACCTTTCGAATGTAGTTCGTGAACATAATGGAGATATCGCTGTCCGGTTTCATGGAGGAGACGAGCAAGGTACCGCCCGGCCTCAACATTCGATGGCATTCGGCGAGAGCGTAGTCAGGATTATGGAGATAGGAGATGAAGAGGCTTGCGACGATCTTAGTGAAATGATTCTCGGGGAAACCGAGAGTCAGGACGGAATCACAATCCCCGAAGTTCAGTCTCTCGAACAGGAGATCGCCCGTGCGAAGGCTTTTCAGGGGGATTTTTCCCGGTCTCCGGTCAGGCTTGACATCGCGCTCCGCGATCCGGTTCTGCAGGAAGCGGGCTGCCCTGTTGAATTCCAGGACCGTCTGGAGCTCGACAGGTTCCAGGGTCGATTTCAGCCGTGAGAAGAGCTCACCTTCCGGCACCGCACCGCGCATTACGGCGTATAGCTCAGGGGACGCGCTTTCAATCAGACGGTCCAGCACTTTGCTGGAGAGGCCTTCGACTCTGTTCCGCAGTGAATCGAGATTCAGCGCCCCCGATTCGATGAAACGCGAAACAGGGATGAGCCGATTGGGCTCCAGGTTCTTTTGGACATACCGCACGCTGATCTCCCCCAGACCGGGGTTCGACGCAAGGGCTCTTTCGCACTTTGCCCGCGTCTTGTCCAGCGCATCCTGGACGAGGTCGACGGCCGTAATCTCGCGTACGGATACCTTATCTCCTTCGCGCGAGATGAAATCCAGCAACTCCTCCAGGAAAAGACCCGTCCCGCAGCCCAGATCGGCGATGATCTCCGCGTCCCCCAACGTCAGGCATTTCGCCTGCGTTCTGAGGAAATCCGTGAACTCCGGAATGTTCCGATAGAAGTCGTAGCCGACCGTGTTCCTCTCATTTCCGATCAGGTACCCGCGCCAGTATTCAGTCAGAGGGGGAGCGGCCCTGTTTTGCAGTCGTTCCCGCTCCTCGGTGAGCAGGCGCAGCATCTCTTCTTTCCAAGGGTCGCGGGCCACTAGCCGCTTGCCGTACAGTTTCTCATGGATGGAGCTCGTAATCAGCTTGAAGGTCTGGATTGCATCGTCACTGGTGCTCAGGTTATGTCCGGTGGGGATTTCCAGGATCTCACGGCTTCCCCGTGCCTTTACCGACATCAAGTCCTTGACCTCATCCATGTCGACCCACTTGTCGTACAAGCCGTAAATCCACAGCACGGGAATTGCAATCCGCGACATGTCGAGACGCGCATCGGTCAGGAAGGCGTATTTCTTATCCACGACATCGGCGGCCATGATGTCCATATCGATGAGATGCCCCAGCAGCCCGATGATCCCGTTCGGAATGCCGAGGCGGTAGTTGCTGATGATGTCGATCCCACCGAGAATGTACCGGAGAGTGGTCTGCGCGGAAGGGACCCCCATGCAGTTGATCCAATAGTCGACCCCGCTGCCATCTTCCTGGCTCAAGAGGCGGCGCGCATCGATCGCGGACATGCTGAAGGAGACGATGATCACCTTCTCGGCGATGAAGTACGGATTATCACGCACGAAATCGAGGGCTGCCTGGAGGTCTCCGAGCCCCTGGCTGATCCTGTAGGAGAGCATCTCGTACCCGCGCTTGGGATGCGCCTCATCCTGGTGGCTTTCCCCGGGACGATTGATGCCGTCGTAGCGCAGCGTGACGATATCCTTCCCCTCGCTCCAGAAGCTCGCGAGCAGCGTCGCCACGAGGGGCGATAACGCTTCCTTCTTTTTTCCATAGGAGGAGGGGATGATGACGACAGGGGCTTTAAGGCGAAGTTTGGTTGCGTTGACGAACGCGCAGATATCATGGCCTGCCCGGTCGGGGAATCGCACGAATAAGGATTCGATGCGCCTGTCGGGGCCGCGAGGAACATCCTGGCGCGATTTCTCCTCTTCCCACTTGTCCGCGTGAATGCGCCGGTAACGGACAGCGCTTCGGCCGATCCCTGCCTCGACGCCGATCTGCAGCACAACGCCATCGGGCGAAGGCAGCGCTTTCAGGTGCCGGATCTGCCCTTCACTTCCCAGCCCCAACCGCTCGTCCACGGTATAGCGGAGGCTTTTTCCCTTCAGGAAGAAAGCCTGGGACTCGGACGAAACGTGAAGCTCGCAGAGAAACCCCCTGCGGCTGATATCGATCAACGATCCCTTGAACGTGTGTCGTTCCGATCTCTCCCCGAGGACCCTGATGCTCACGCGGGAGGCTTGAAGCGGCTTTCTCTGGTACGATCTCTTGTTCGAGCGGAATACCACGGTGGGAAGAGGGAAGGAGAGGAGACCGTCTCGGACTGAAGCGACTTCCGCCTTGAAGTAGTGACTGCCCTTGCTCCAATAGAAAGCGAAGTATGCCATTTCCCCCGGTTTGATATGACTCGTGACAAGCTCGCGGTCGGGTCTGATTGCGAACTGCCGCAGGCTCTGATCCACGCTTTCGATCTCATGCTCGAGGATCGTGAATGAGCCATCCACCATCGTGCTCAGACGCACGCATTCCGCTTTCAGGGATTGAAAGACGTTGCCGATCAGTCCCGGGTCAGTTATCCGGGATTCCGGCTCAATCGCTTTGGAATCAAGATGATGGTGGAGGCCGCGCATCGCGCTTTCGGACGAGCAGGCGACGATGAGATTCCTGAGCCTGCTTTCCTCGGTCTCTTTCATGCTTGACAACTGAAGGCCCGCCGTCAGAGACTCCCGGAACACATTCTCGATCACGTACACGACGGTTCCCGAGAGGCGCAGGCGGCGATCGTCGCCCGGGACGCCGATGCTCATCGTGAGCGTATCCCCTTGTTTCAGACTTCCGCGATAGTTCAGCAGCAAGCCCTCGGTGGAGAGGTTGTCAATTGAAAGAAGGTTCAGGTCATGGCTTTCGACCCTGACATCATCGAGATGGCAGGATGTCCGAGGGAGCTGCCGTGCATTGTTCCGGCCGAGCTGTGTGTCCTCGATGAACTTCTCGATGAGCAATAACTGGGCATCGGCTTCAGAGAGAAACTCTATGCCCAGGACCTGGTCCCCCTCGACGTCGTGTTCCGAATCGCGAATCAGCCGGCAAGGCAACAGGACCCTTTCCCCGGAGCCGGGAATGTGAAATGCAATGCTTCGGATCGAATCGTGAGAAGCCGGCAGTTTAACGACGACCCGCATTCCGCTCTTGCTGACGTTGACGGATGTTCCTGAGAATGTGTCTGTCCCTGATATCAGCTCCACCGTGTCGCGGTGATGGACACGCGTGTACTTTCTCTTGTCGGACGCCATGATTCATGCTGCCTGGATTCGATCCTATACGCAGGCGGTAGGACATGCAAGCCCGGAGACCCGCTGATGTACGCCGCAGCACTCTCAATCGTCGCGCTGATCGTCCCGTTCTAGTATCCCGAGGAGGGCGTGACATGAGACGTCCCATGGGAACAATCGTGAGAGCGAGAGCCGAGCTGCAGGGCCAGAGACTGAAAGTCATCGCCTCCGTGCGGATGGATGCGGGGGAAGTGGTGGAGGCGCAGATGCCGGATCGCGAAGTGTCGGCAATCCTGCCGCGTTCCATCCTCCTGGGAGGAACCACCACGGCGCCGGTGTCTCTTCTGGACACGGTGAGGCCGATCATCGAGCGCATGAGCGAGGGCAGGCGCGCCAGGCTGTGGCTCTACAAGGAGAGGTGGTTCCTCTCATTCCAGCCATGGCGTGGAGTCCGGTTCGTCGATGACGTGCCGCCGCCAGTGATGGACCGCGCCCTCGACGCGGCCAGGGACGATGCTACTGCGCCCGCTGGGTGAGGGCGCGGTGCCAAGCATGCATGAGGATGCCGAATGCAACGGAAACATTCAGTGAACGCTTCGCTCCGCCCAGGGGGATGCTGACCCTGCCGTACTGGGCGTCGGCAAGACGAAGCGCATCGGGGCTCAGGCCCAGCTCCTCGGAACCCACCAGCACGATTCCAATGCGTGGGAAGGTGAACCTGTCGATCGACGTTCCGCCCAGCTCCAGTGCAAACACGCCGACCATGGATTCCACTGCTGTCAGCTCGGCCTGTTCCCAGGGAAGGGCAGTTGACGCACCCAGGGAGGTTCGCAGGGCGCGCGGGTGGCTCGGGAGCGGTGTTCGCGGAGAAATCAAGATCCGCCGCGCGCCGAATGCCTCGGCGGTTCGGAAGATCGAGCCCACATTGAACGGAGACCGCACGTCTTCCAGATAGATGACCATGGGCAGGGTGCTCAGATCGGATCGGTCGAGCAGGCCCGTCCTGGGGTTCACGAGGTCCCACTCCGCCGGCTCGGCATGAAGTGCGGAGAGAATGGCGTGCCGCAACCCGTTCACGCCGCGCGTCAGGGCGGAGCTGTCGTGCGCGTGATGGAGAACTTTGGATAGAGCGGCCGCCGCTGCCTTCACTCCCGCCGGCACCCCTTCTCCCATGTGCCGGAGCATGTCCAACAGGTATCCGGGGTCGGCTGGATGTCCGCCGGCCGCAACCACTTCGATCCCCTGCAGGATGCGGGAGATTTTCCGCAGGCGCGTCCGGGGCGAAAGCTCCCGGAGCTTCGAGGCGGGAAACATACCGTCAGAATGCTGACTTGATCAGCTCGTAGATGTCTTCCGTGGAGACGACCCGCGGCAGGTAGTTCATCATGTCGAAGCTCCTGGCCGCTCCGGCCACCTCGATCATTTCGTCCAGGGAGAGATCGAACTCCCGCAGGCGCGTGGGCAAGCCGAGGGACGCAATGATCCTGCGCACCGCATCGATGGCGCGGACCGGCGCCTCCACCGAGCTGGCGTCGCTCACGTCCTCACCAAGCAGCCGGGCGATCTGTGCGATCCGGTCGCCCCTCACGTTGACGGCGAACTCCATCACGTACGGCAGCAGGATTGTTGAGACCCATGACTTGGGCGCCATGAACCGGGCATTGATCGCGAAGGAGAGAGCGGACCCGATGCCCAGCCTGCTGGTGGAGAGGCCCAGACCCATGAGGAGCCCGGCAATGCTCGCGTTCATCCGCATGCGGATGTCGTCCACGCTGAGGATTCCGTCCTTGATCATGCCACCCAGCAATTCGATGGCGCGCAGGAGGTACGTGTCAGAGAGGAAATTTGCTTTCGCGGAGAGGTAGCCCTCTATGCATCCCAGGAGCGTGTCCATGATCGTGGTTGCCGTGTACTTCGCCGGGAGCGTCAGGCTCAGCTTGGGATCGATGAGCGCCGCCTTCGTGATTCCTTTCTGCGCCCTGCCGATTCGGCCGGTCCGGTCCCTCCCGTCGACCAGCAGGTACTCCTCGCTGAAGAGGAACGGGTTGCGGCAGGTGGTCGGCACCTCGATGTAGGCCAGGGGCTCTCTCTGTGGCTGCACGCCCGAGAGGAAGTCGTCCATGTCATTGTCCGCCGTGGCGGTCATGGCGATGCACTTCGCGATCGAGAGGGTTCTCACTCCGCCGAGGCCGATTACCACGTCTGCGTGGGAGCCCCGCGCGAGGGTCACGCCGTCATCGACCGTCTTGCTCGTGGCGTTGGGCACCACCTCGTCAAAGACGATGTGCTGTACGCCCTTCTTGTCCAGGATCTCCTGGACCTTGTTGATCACTTTCCCCTCGTAGAGGATGGCCTCGGTGACGAGGAAAGCCCGCTCGCCGTACTCAGAGGCAAGCTGTCCGATGCGGGTGACGGTGTCCAGCCCGAATACGACCCGTGTCGGGACATGGAAAAGGATATCCGGCATCGTCGTCCTCCCTCCACAGCGCGGCCGGATCGGGGCGGCCACGCACTTGAAAAAAAAGCGGAGAATCCCGAAGGATACCTCCGCCTGAACCTCACACTGAGGCCGTCACCGCAGGCACGGTATTCCGTGCCGTAGGTGGCATTCTCGCAGGTCTAAATGCCGAAGGACTTGAGTATGCCGTCAGCGGTCTTCTCGATGACCTCCTGCGACGGATAGGAAGGATCCTGGAGCTTCCGCTTGACCTCCGCGAGCTTGTCCACGCGGACATCGGGGGCGGTCTTTGCCGTCTCCATCGCCTTGAACACCTCGGCCTTGGAGCGCGCCTCCGGGGAGACGTTGATGGAATCGACGTCGCTCTTGGTCTTCAGCTTCGAGGGCTTTCCGGCCTTCTTCACATTCGATGCGGGATCGAGCGGGCCTATCCTTTCAACGGTCATACGACCTTCCTTTCACCTAGACTTATCGACACACCCGAAATCCAACTTGAACCCTTTACCTTCTTTATAGGACCGCAGACGCGGGAAGTCAAGGTCTTTCAGGTCAAGTTTTCAGGGCCCGTCCGCCGATCCTTCAAAGGTTCAGGATATCCACCCGCAGGCCCGATGTCTCCAGCACGGCGACGGTTGCCGCATCTGCCAGGTACCCTGCACATGT
>JBEKXR010000116.1:0-9424 GCA_049511935.1 Spirochaetia bacterium
TCGGCGATCATTTTGCGCTCGGCCTTCAGCTTGCCGGGGCTGCCGGTGACGCCGGTCTTCTCGATCGCGTCCTTGATCATGTACACCGCGTCATAGTAGTTGGTGGAGAGGCTCGGGGGCTGCCCGCCGTTGTGCGAGTCCGCGTATCCCTGCTTGAAGGCGTTCCACCGCGGGGAGTCGAGGCCCGGATTGATGTAGTTGTAGATCTCCGCGCCGTTGAGGTCCTTGCCGCCCGTGGCGAAGAGATCGGGCGCGTCGGCGCTGCTGAACAGCAGAAGGTGGTCCATGTTCTTCCAGCCCCGGCCCCTCAGCTCCTTGATGAGCTTCGCCGCGGAGGCGGGCTTGCAGACGAACACGATGCCGTCTGGCTTCTCGTTGAGGGCCTTCACGACCAGCGGACCGAAGGTGACTGCATCGCTGGGCACTTCCACCTTGTCCAGGACCTTGATCCCCAGCCCGGTGAGACCGGTCACATGCGCATCGGCCATGCCCGGCCACGGGCCGTAGTTCTCGACGAACTGAACGACCTGCTTCATGTCGGGGAACTGCTTCGCCCAGGCGGCAACGAGGGGCGCCAGCCTGTCCTGCGTCGAGGGGAACCAGGAGATCGTCCACGGGAAGAACTTCTGCGCGTACTCCAGCGAGGTGGTCGCCGTGATCGACGGCATCCCGTTCTCCACCGCAATAGGCATTGAGGCCATGATGACCGGCTCGGGTACCGGCCCGAGTGCCACCAGCGTGTCCTTCACCAGCCGGGCCATCTCGGTCGAGCCTTTCTGCGGATCAAGCGCCGTGTCGACGCCCACGATCCTGACGGGCTTTCCCTTGATTCCGCCCGCGTCATTGATCTCCTTGGCCGCGCGTTCTGCGCCCCATTCGAGGTACTCGCCGATGCTCGCAATGGCGCCGGTGAGCGAGTTCAGGAAGGGGATGGTCCATTCCTTGGGGGCGGGCTGCTGGCATCCGACAATCGAAAGGAGCAGGGCTGCTGCGATGAGAACTCCGAACGCTTTCTTCATACGTCCTCCTTACAGGATATTTCTTTTCTTCCGGCTGCCCGAAAGAAAGGTTTCAATGGAAATGACAAAACGGCGGGTGACGAATCCCTCCGGTTTCAGGACCAGGACAAGGACAAGGAGCGCGCCATAGATCACGATCCTCCACTCCTGGATGGACGGCGGGAATAAGAGCGGCACCCCGTAGAGGATCGGGGCGAGCACGACGGTCCCCCATTGCGTGGCGTATCCGCCGACAAAGATGATCGTCATCGCGATCCCGACCAGTGCGAATGTGAAGAAATCGAGGTGGAAGCTCTTGTAGATGAATCCGTAGAGCACGCCGGCGCCTCCCGCAATGGTGCAACTCACGGTCTGCAGGAGCATGCCCAGCCCGCGGATGTCCACGCCGAGGGACGCGGCAAGCTCCTTGTCCACGAACACCGCCGAAGCGGCCCGGCCCAGCCTCGAATGCTCGAACCTGTGCAGAAGAAACCCGACCAGGAGCAGCATTCCGGCGAGGATCGCCATGATGATCCAACGGTGGGCACCCGGGCTGCCCCCGATGTTCGGCAGGCCGAAGATCCCCATGGTGCCGCCCACCGCCTTCAGGTTCTCGATGACGGTGCGCGTGATGAAGATGAATGTGAATCCGACGATGACCACCGCGAAGGTGGGGGCATCCCCGATGAACAGCGACACAAGCCAGCCGATGATCCCGCCCAGTGCGAAGCCGGCGAGGAGAGCCCATGCGAAAGGCACGTTCAGGGTCATGACGAGCCACGCGGCCGTGTAGCCAGAGCTGGCCATGTTGGCCACCGTGATGAAGTGCAGCTGCCCCACCCGGTAGGGCAGATACAGGGCCCAGCTCAGGAGGATGTTCACCGCCGTGATGGACAGAAAGTAGTACAGCGGAAGCGGCACCTCTCCTCCCCTCTACAGTTTCGTACCGAAGAGACCCTTCGGCTTCGCCAGGATGACAATCAGCATTATGACGAATGCGATGGCGTTCGACCATGAGCCGGAGACATAGCCCTGGACGATCGCCTCGAGGACTCCCAGGAGGAGGCCAACGACCAGGCCGCCGGCGAGGTTTCCGAGGCCCGCGATGATGGAGACGGCGAGCACCTTGTGCGCGACCTGCTCGCCCAGGCCGGGAGAAGCAGAGCCCAGCAGCATCGCCAGGAGCACGGCGATGATCCCGCCCAGCACCCCTGAAAGCGCATAGCTGTACAAGCCGGTGCGCAGGATTGGAATGCCCACGAGGCGGGCCCCGTTCGGGTCCTCGGCGATCGCGCGGAACGCCCGACCCGGGCGCGTGCGATAGAGAAGAAGAAAGAAGCAGGCCACCGCAACGATTCCCACTGCCAGGGACCATACCTGTCCCGAGACGACGCTGATCAGGCCCACCTCGATGATCGGAACCTCGCTGGAAAGGCTCTCGGGAAACGTAATGGGCAGTCCCTGGTTGAAGGAATGAGACAGAACGTCCGTGATGATCATCCCGATGCCCATGGAAAGGACCATGGTGCTGTTGATGTCTACCTCTCCCCTCTTTGCCATGACCTTCTGAAAAAGGGGCGCAGAAACGAGGTTGAGCGCAATGGAGGAGCCCATGCCGGCGAGTATCCCGAGGATCAGGTTGTTCCCCGTCAGACGCAGCACGACCCAGGCGATGTACATGGAGAACACCACGACCTGGGGATAGGAGAAGTGGATGATCATGGCCACCAGCAGGAGGAGATTGAAGCCGGTGACCAGCAGCACGTAGATGCTGCCGAGGGAGAGTCCGTTGATGACCTGGGCGATGAACACCTGCATCTGCTACGCCCCCAGGTAGGCGGCCCTGACGCCGGGATCGTTCAGGAGCTGCTCGGCGGATCCCGTGAGAGTGACCGTACCCGTTTCCAGTACGTATCCCCGGTGCGCGCATTTCAGCGCCTTGTACGCGTTCTGTTCCGACAGGAGAATCGTATAGCCCTCCCCGTTGAGCCGCGTGAGGATGGCGAAAATGTCGTTTACGACGATCGGGGCCAGCCCGATCGAAGGTTCGTCGATCATGATCAGCTTCGGCGCCGACATCAGAGCCCTGCCAATCGCGAGCATCTGGCGTTCGCCTCCGCTCAGCGTGCGCGCGACCTGGTCTCTCCTCTCCTTCAATATCGGGAACCACTCATACACGCGCCCGAGATGGCGCGCGACGTTGCGCATGTTGTGATGCGCGCCGAGCAGAAGGTTGTCCAGGACGGTCATCGATAAGAACACGCCCCTGCCCTCCGGCACGAGGCACAGCCCCGCCCGCACGTTGCGGTCGGCGTGCACCCCGCCTACTTGCGCTCCCTCGAACGTGATCTCACCCGCGAGCGGCGTGTTGATGCCGAGCACAGTTTCGAGGAGCGTCGTCTTCCCCGCCCCGTTCGCCCCAATGAGCACGACGATCTCCCCGGGGAAGACCTCGAGGCTTGCCTGCTTCAGGGCATTGATGTGCCCGTAAGAGACTGACAGGCCTTCGACCTTGAGGATGGCATCGACGCTACTCCGCGCCAAGGTATGCCTCCAGGACCCGGGGGTTCGTGCGGATTTCTGCCGGGAGGCCTTCCGCGATCTTTTCCCCGAAGTTGAGGACGGTGACCAGGTCGGAGAGGTTCATCAGCATCTTCACGTCGTGGCTCACGACGACGACGGTGACGCCGGACTCACGAATCTTCCGAATGATCTCCTCCACCTTTTCGATCTCCCGGACTCCCATGCCGGACGCCGGCTCGTCCAGGAGGAGGAGCTTCGGCTCGCCGACCAGGGCGCGCGCGATCTGCACGAGCTGCCGCTCGGTCCAGACGAGGTCGCTGGCCCATCTGCCCGCGCTCGCTTCCAGACCGGCCATGGCGAGCGCCGCCATTGCGCGCTCGCGGATCTCGGTCTCCCGGCGCGACCGAACGAAAGGCAGCCTCAGCGCCGCGTCCAGCGCCGCCGCGCCGATTCCATCATTCACTCCGGACATGACGTTTTCCAGCACCGTCAGGCCGGGCACAAGCTTGCCGGCCTGGAACGTGCGGCGGATGCCCTTCCGGGCAATAGATTCAGGCCGATCATTGGTGATCTCAATCCCATCGAGTGCGACGGTCCCTGCGTTCGGTCTCAGCAGCCCTGTCACGCAGTTGAAAAGTGTGGTCTTGCCGGAGCCGTTCGGGCCGATAATGCCGTGGATCCGCCCCTTCGCAATCTCGACGTCCACCTTGTTCAGCGCCTGGATGGCTCCGAACGACTTGCTCAGGCCGCTGACGCGCAGCATCCAGCAATCCTATGAAAACGCCCTGGTGCTGTCAATGTATTTCTGAGATATCAGTTCCCCAAGCCAGGAAACGGCTCGCCGAGAGCACATAGATGCGCGCGGATTCCACCAGCTCCTCGATCTCGACGTACTCGTCGGCCTGGTGCGGAACCAGGCGCGGCCCGGGACCATTGACAAGGCAGGGAACGCTCCTCCACGCGCTGAGAAAGGTCCCGTCCGTCGCGCCGGGCACTCCGTTCCAGACAGGTTCCCGGCCCGTGACTTCGCGGAACGCTTCCGCGGAAATCCGGGCAATCGGCTCCTCCCGCGATATCCCCACCACCGGGCGATCCTCGATAAACTCGATTTCCGCCCTGAAATCCCGGTCCGCCGCCGAGAGCTCACCCAGGATGCGGCGAAGGCGCTCACGCAGCGCGTCGTGGTCCTGCGCCAGGGTCGTTCGGATGTCCACGTAGCCGACTGCCTCGCTGGGGATCACGTTGAGCTGTGCGAGGCTCCCTGGTGGTGGAGACTGGATCACGGTGAAAGTGATCGAGGGCAGCCCGAGGTAGGGGTCCTTCCCGCACCTTTCCTTCTCCTCGGTCTCGAATCGCTCGAATGCGAGAACGATCCGCGCCAGGCGCGTGTTCGGATTGACGCCGGACAGCGGCATCGCACCGTGGGCCATCTTTCCGCGGACCCGGACGATCGCCCTGATTGCCCCCTTCATGCGGATGCACAGGTTGTTCTCCTCCGGCTCGGGCACAAGGCAGGCGGTGACGTCATCTGCGTGCCCCGCACGAATGAAGCTCTTGATGCCCAGCATCATCCCCTCCTCGTCGCAGACCAGGCCCAGACGGATCTTCCCTTTCCAGCGCACGCCTGCCGAATGGAACGCCTTTGCCGTGAGGAGCGCCACGGCAAGGCCCGCCTTCATGTCACAGGAGCCTCTGCCGAATATCCTGCCGCCCGCGACCTCTCCGCCGAACGGGTCGCGCGTCCAGTCCTCCCGGTTGCCTTCGCTCACAACGTCGGTGTGGCCTTCCAGCATGAGGCACGGGCCCTCCCGACCGGAATCCAGGGTGACGACGATGTTCTGCCGTCCCGGCGCAGCCTCCTCGACCAGCGGCTGCATGGCGAGCTCTCGGCGCACCCATTCCGCGATGTACTGCACCACTTCGCGCTCGGTGCCGCCCGTCTCGGGCCGTATGACTGAGTCGATGCGCACGAGGTCCTGCGTGAGACGTACAAGCTCGTCGGGGTCGATCGCGTCGAGGAGCCGCTGCTCGTCCCTGCTGATCATCGGGCCCATGCCTTTTCGAGGGCCCGGATGAGCCGCGTGATGGTCGCATTCACCGGCGCCGGGATTCCCGCGCGCGCGGCTTCCCGGACTATGGCGCCGTTCATCACCTCGATCTCCGACGCCCGGTGCCTGTCGAAGTCCTGCAGCATGGACGAACGATTGGCGCCCGTCGTACGGGCGACGTTGTACACGACGGCAAGCGGGTCCGCGTGGGTGAGAGAAACGCCGCGCGCGCGCGCCACGGCAACAGCTTCCGCGACGAGGTCGGCCATGATCGCACGTGTGTCATCTGATTCGAGAAGCCCGCCATTGCGCTGGTTGGTAATCGCCGTCAGCGCGTTGATCCCCACGTTGATCACGAGCTTGCTCCACACGAGGCTCGCGACGTCGGCGCTCACGTGAGTCTCGAACCCCGCTTCCACGAGCGCCGTGCACAGCCGGGCAAGCTTCGAGTTCCTTCCATCGGACATGCAGATGTGGGTCGGTCCCCGGCCGGCATGGCGGATGCGGCCGGGGCCGAGAAACGTCGCCCCATGGGAGGTGACACCGGCGGCGGTGCGCTCGGGCCCGAAATGACGGCTGAGGATCTCCTCGTTGCCCAGCCCGTTCTGGAGGGTCAGGACGATCGCATCTTTGCCGGCACGGGCCGCGAATTGCGAGGCCGCCTCTTCCGTCGCCGTGGACTTCACGAAGATGATCAGCACGTCAGCGCCGTCGGTCGCCCGCGGGTCGGTGCTCGCCCGCGGCCGGGCAACCGTCACTTCCCCCGTTGCCGAATCCTCGATTTCAAGCCCTTCCGTGGCGACCTTCTCCACGTGCTCCCTCGAGATATCGTAGAGCACGACGTCGCAGCCCGAGAGGGCGAGTCTCCCCCCGAAGAGAGAGCCCATTGCGCCGGATCCGACGATGCCGATTTTCATGGGCCCAGAGTAGCGGGCACGCGGCGTCACGTCCAGCATCGGGGGGAAGCTTCAGTCCTCGAAAGGCATCTCGATATGCTGGAGGTCCCTGGTGAGGAATGACTCCGGAAAGATCTCGCGCGCTTCGCCCAGGAGAGTCTTCAGCTCCCTCTCGGAGTACCGCGGGCTGTAATGGATGAGGCCCAGCTTCTTCACCCCGCCTTCCCGGGCGATCCGAGCCGCCTGCGCAGCCGTGAGGTGCTTCTTCTCCGCGGCGGTTTCGGCGAGCTCCTCGGCGAACATCCCCTCGCAGATGAACAGGTCGGACTTCCGCGCGAATTCCACGAGTCCCGGCGCAGCCACCGTGTCCGTGGCGAAGCAGAACTTCCGGCCCTTGCGCTCATCGCCCATGACCTGGGAAGGCTTCACGACGCTGCCGTCCGGCAGGCTCACCTCCCCGCCTCCCTGGAGCTTCGACCAGAGGGGGCCCCGGGGGACTCCCCGTGCAAGCGCCTTTTCCGGAAAGAAGATCCCCGGCCGCATCTTTTCCACGAGGCTGTAGGCGAGGCAGGGCTTCGTGTGCACGAGGGAATGCGAGCAGATCGAGTACTCCTCCGCCCGGACGACCGGCACGCCTCCCTCGATTTCCCTGACGACGATCTCGTAGTTGATGTACATGTCCAGGGTCCGCCGCATGGCGTCGACGAACTCCCGGATCTTGGGCGGGCCATAGATGTACAACGGGTCGTCGCGGTCCACCTGGGAGGAGAGCATGAGGATCCCCGGGAGGCCTGTGACATGGTCCGCGTGGGTGTGCGAGATGAAGATGCTGGTGATCTTCTTCCAGCGGAGATTCAAGCGGCGAAGACCGATCTGCGTGCCCTCGCCGCAGTCGAAGAGGAACAGCTCCCCTTCCCGCCGCAAGAGAACCGAGGTCAGTCCCCTTCCCGGCAAGGGCATCATTCCGCCCGTGCCCAGCACGAACACTTCGAGGTTCATCGTGCCTGCCGTCCCTATTCCGGAAGGTCCGTGACCTTACCCGCGAGCTCGGGCAACTGCGAGGCCGCGTCTTCCAGGGAGCGGCGGTTGGCGATCACCGCCGTGAACCCCCGGGAGGAGGACTGGATCAGCTCATGGGCAGCTTCCGAGATACCTTGCCTCTCCACCGCGAGGAGCGAGGTGCGGCGCGCCTGGCGCGCCTCGTCCGTGATACCGTGGAGCTTTCTCTGCAGGCAGACAAATCCCTTCTCCCCGGGGTCGATCGGGCGGTCCTCCCTGCCGATCGTGCCAATGACCGCCTTGTCGACCTCGACGCGGTCGAGCGGTCCCGATTCCATCAGTCTCAAACCCTCGTCGAACGCGCGGATCGTCGCCGTGATGTGGGGATCCCGGTAGGAGCCGAGAAGGAAAAGCCCGTCCATGTTCCGGGGATAGGAGAACGCGCCATATGCGCCGCCCTCCATGCGGACCTTCTCCCAGAGGTAACCGGTCGAGAGGAGGTGCCCCAGAACCGCCACGGGGCCGTTCAGTGGATGCTCGAACCGGAAGCCGGGCATTGCCCGGGCGACATAGCCCACCGATGCGCTCGCCACCAGAGATTCGCCCTTCACTCCCGGCGATCCCGGGGCGGAACGGCCCGGCTGCGCCGCGCTGCGCGGGGCAGCGTCTCCTTTCCCGGTCTCGTCCGCGGCGTGGAATGGCAAGCGGCCGGCGAGGCTGTCCACTGCCCCCGTGATCTCCGCAAAACACTCGCCCACTGCCGTGGCGTTGGCAATCAGCAGCTGACGCACGAGCAGGTCCGACCTGATCCTCTCCAGCGCAACCGCAATCCGGGGAAGCTCGGCGTCGATGTTTCGTGCGAGCCTGTCCAGGAAGAGCAGCTGCGTGACGCCCCTCCACTCCTCCTCCTTTGCCACCGGCACGGAGATCATCGCAGCAGCACGCAGCATGGCGAACTGGTGCCCCCCCGGGATGAGAGCGGACTTCATGTCGTTTCGAAGCTCCAGCAGGATGTCGCGAAGGCGCGGAAGATCCTGGAAATCGGCGGAAGCCAGCAGCCGCGCCACCAGGTCCGCGGCCTCCGGAAGGATGTGGCGAAGGCAGCGTGTTCGGAAGAACATGAACTGGCCGAATCCCTCGGGCCGTCCCGCGATGCCCCCCGCGTCCAGGGAAGCCGAGAAGCCCCCCGTGAGACGGAACAGCTCAAGCGCGATCTCATCGTAGCGGGCGCCGGGGAGTCCCATGCCGCAGACGGCGCGTCCGAAGAGAGGCAGGAAAAGGGAGAGCTTGCCGGTGAGCCCGTCCGTGGGGAAGGCGAGGTCGAGATAGACGATTTCGTTGGTGAAGATGTCGTGCAGGGCGAGCGGCACGCCCGCGGGGGTCCGGCTTTCCTGGTGCGGGATCCGTTCGACGTTCGGCGGAATATCCGATCTTCGAAGTGACGGGATGCGCGCAAGGTTTTCGGGAGAGTCCGGAGCGAGCTGGTACTGCTTGAAGCCCCGGACGTCACGGACGGCAGCTTCCTTCTCGGCCGGGGTCATGTTTGCTATCACGCCCTGGACCCGCGCGGTCTCCGCGGCGGCGTCCCGCTCCTCCTGGTCCCTGTCCGGGCTCACGACCAGGGTCAGCCTGTGGTGGTTGCCCACGAAGCTTCGTTCGAGGCACGCTTCGAGGTATCGGGGCCGTGCGGCCATCCGTGTTTTCAGCTCGTTCATCGGGCCGGCGAACTCCAACGAATCGAAGGGATCCGCGCCGTGCACCCAGCCACGGAAGGCCCTTCCCATAAGACGGAGGGCATACGGAGAGCCGCCGCCCTTGATCTCCCGGTGGCGGAACTCGACTCGGTTCATCATCGATTGCACAAGGACGGGATCGATGCCATTACGGGACAGGCTTGCCAGGGTGTCCAGGACAACGCCTTCGATGCGCGGCTCCCTTTCCGGCTCCGTTCCGCGCAGGC
>JBEKXR010000117.1:0-9292 GCA_049511935.1 Spirochaetia bacterium
TTGTCGATAATAGCAGCGACCGCCTCGGGCTCCACGCCGAGGCTCTCCCTGATGACGGGTGCAAAACTGCCGAGGATTTCCCCGGCCGCCAGGGATTCGTGCGAATCCACGCGGAGATCCTTCAGCGAATGGGCAAAGGGGTAGTGCCCGATGTCGTGCAGGAGAGCCGCGCAGAGAAAGGCCTTGACGCCTTCCATCGTCACCGGCACCTCCCTGTTGCGCCGCAGGAGCGTCATGATCATGCGGCGGGCCAGGTGAAACACCCCGAGACTGTGACTTCGGCGGGTGTGGGTGGCGCCCGGATAGACCAGCGCTGCCACGCCCAGCTGGCGGATGCGGTCGAGCTTCTGGAACTGCTCTTGCTCGATGACGGGACGAAGAGCCCGGGAAACGTAAATGTGCTTCCAGACCGGGTCGCGAATCGGCTCCGTGTAGTCGTTTTCCAGATGGTGGAGGATACGATCGGATTCGCCCATGCCGCTCCCGCTACAGTATGATACGCCGAGGGTTCTGTAAAGGCAGAGCCGCATTCCGAGTGCCGTGCAGTTTCGGAAGCCTCCTCGGAAGCCTCGAGGTTTGACGAATCCGGCAGGGAGTGGTACAAGAGATCGTGAGCACGTGGCTGCCGCTGACCCCTCTCTTCATCGCCGCCCTGCTGCTCGCCTCCTGCCAGAGGACGGGCCGTCCGAATCCGGCTCCGGCGATGCAGAATCCGCCTCCGGCGATGCAGAATCCGCCTCCGGCGATGCAGAATCCGCCTCCGGCGATGCAGAATCCGCCTCCGGCGATACAATCCCGGTCCGCCGTCGCGAATCCGGATTCGGTGCCGACATCAGCCAGGCCTGCGCCGCCGAAGGCGGACTCAACGCCGGCTCAGCCGGGCATCACGCTTCAACGAAGCGACGCAGGCGCACTCGGCTCTTCGCCATCAGCCGGCGCGGCGCAGAGGGGCATGACCAGTGCCGCGACCCTCATGGCTCTGGGCCGTGACCGCCGCATCATGCCGGAGGACTTCAAGATCGGTCCTCTGGGAGACAATCGGGCGGAGCGCCGGGACGAAAGCCGCGCCCTCGCTGCGGCAGGGGAGTTCCTTTCCGGTCTTGTCGCGGGCAGCGTTGACAAGAAGCTCCTTTCTCCCGAGTCGCAGGACGCGGTGGCCGATGCTCTCACGTTCGGTCTCAGGCATGGGAGCACTCCTCTGTCGTACAGGCTGGGTGCGCCGAAAAGCCGTGACAACGGGGAGGTCATCGCCGCAGTGAGGCTCTTCGGGCACGAGGGCACGAGCGAGGGCGAGATCTACCTCGCGCCTTCAGGATCTGCATGGCTCGTCGCCGATCTCCAGCTCAGCCTCGCCCAGCTTTCCGTCAAGCGGGACAAGCCGAAGGAGAAGTTCTTCCCCCTCGAATACCGCTGGCTCCTGGAGGAGTGAGACCGATGGGAACGGAAGTCGGGCGAATCGAGAAGGAGTTCGTGTTCAAGTCCCTGGTCGACGACGGGGTGCCCTGTGACCTGCATGCCACCCGCAGGGAGTTCCCCTGCAGGTTTTCCGGTGTGAGCGAGGACCGCCTGGAGATGTCGCCGCTTGAGGGGAAGTTGGAAGGACTCAATCCGGGGGACGAGGTCCGGGTCTTCTTCTACCTGAAGAACAACTACCATACCTTTGCCTCCCGCGTACTGGAAGCCGACCAGGATCATGTCGTCGTCCAGCAGCCCCCGGGCGTGTACAAGAACCTCCAGCGCAAGTACGAGAGGGTGAAGCTGCAGGGCTCCATCTACGTGTCCTTCAGCCTTCACGGCACCAAGGTGGAGTTGAACTTCCCGAAATCGGACCGATTCAGCCCCGTGGAGCCCCCGGAGGAGGACGTCACCTTCGATCCCCGCCGCATCCAGGAGGTGGTGAAGACCTTCCGGATCAAAATGGAGACCGTGACCACGGACAACAAGATCGTCATGCTCCGCGACAAGATGCCGCGCTCGTGGGAGGAGAAGACGATCGTCCGGCTGGGAAAATCGCTCTGGATTCCATCCACGGCCGAGGATTTCCCGGCGCGCGACCCGTTCCCGGACGAGCGGGTCATCACGAAGAGCGATCTGATCGCGCTGGAGGAGGAGGCGGGATCCGCGCCGTACGTCATCACGAGCAAGCTCGGCAACATCCTCTACGAAAAGACGAAAAAGGACATCGTGTCCGAGCTCTGGTGCCCGGTGCTGTACAACGAGTACGTCGTCGGCTACGTCCATGTCTGGAACACGGCCGCCCGGCGCGAACGGATCTCCCGCGACCTCATCGAATACGTCCAGCAGTTTGCAAAGGTTCTCTGCTACTCGCTTGTCACCAACGGGTACTTCAAGGTGGAGAACAGCACGGAGCGGCGCTACGAGGCGCCCATCATCGACCTCAGCGCGGCGGGCCTCCTGTTCGCCCACACGTCGGCCGAACTGGTCAAGGATCTCCTGGTGCACACGGACCTCGATCTGACCATGCGGCTGGACTCGCGGACGATCCCGGTCGGCGGACGCATCATGCGGAAATTCCGTGACGCGGAAAACACCTACTTCGGCCTTCTTTTCTTGAAGATCGAGCAGGACGACTTCCAGTTCCTCTTCCACTTTCTCTATGGAAAGGAGTTCGATCCGAGCCTCGAGGGAAGGTGGGAAGGCGGCGCGCCCCCGCCCCCGCTCGACATGAGCTGAAATGGCACGACCGGCCGCCAAACGGGAAACGCCGGGGCCCGTCCCCGTGGTCCTTACACGAGAGCTCCTCGCCGGTCCCTCCGGGGAATCGCTGCGCCGGGTGATCTCGAGGTCGATCGCCGTCAGCTCCGGCAAGGGCGGCGTGGGGAAGACGATCACCGCCTGCAATCTTGCCATCTACTACGCGCGGAAGGGGCTGCGGGTGGGGCTGGTCGATCTCGATCCACTTTCGGACGTAGCGTCTCTCCTGGACATCTACGAATCCGAACAGGTGCTCCGGGAAACTCCACGCGGGGGGAGAGCCGGCGGAGCATCCCCCCTGGACAGTTTCGTGATGCCCGTATTCAAGGGCCTCGAGATCCTGTTTCCGTACCAGAAGCTTCTGCCGGGCGAGGCCCGGGGCGTGATGCAAAAGATCTACCGCACCCATATCGGTGAAATCGACACGCGCTTCGATCTCCTGCTGTTCGACATGGCGGCCGGGATGAGCCAGGAGGACAATCTCGCATACCTCCCGTTCATGAAGCGCCTGGTGCTCGTGACGAACCCTGAGCCCACAGCCCATGCCTCCGCGGGCGCCTACGCCAAGGAAGTTCAACGGCTGTTTCCGGGAACCTCCATCCAGGTGTGGCACAACCGTTTCTCGCGCCAGGTGAAGGAAGGCTTTCATCCCAGCGACGTCGCGGGCAACTACAACCGGTTCGTGGACCCTTCTGAACGGCTCACGCCCGAGGAGAGCGCTTTGCTGCATGATTTCGCTTTCGTCCCCGAGGATCCGGCGCTCGACCTTCTCCAGGGGGAGCCCAGCCCTGTGACGCACGTGCTGAAATGCATGAAAGACGGGATCGACTACGCGCACGGCCGGCTGCTCTCCCAGGCCACTCGGAAGCTGGGCTTCCCGCCCCGGATCCAGAAGGTGGTCACCTCCTACGTCCATCGGAACTCCGAGATAGGCGGCGCGGAGGACTACCTCGAGCGCATGGAGGAATACCTCACCGCATCGATCATCCCGATGGCGGGCAGCGGTTCCGCCGTCCCGAGGGGCAGGCTTTTCTCTGACCGACAGTCGGACGCCCTGATGGGCTACCTCGCACGGGTCAAGCAGAGTGGTCTTCGGCGCGAGATGCTGAGGATGGAGGCTCTCCTGGCCGAACAGGTGAACCGGATGGTCGAGTCCCGCGGACCTTTTGCCAGCCGTCTGCCTCCGGGGCAGGACAAGGCGATCGACCGTGAGCTTGGAAGATTCCTCGTGATCCTCAACCGCGCGGCCCGGGGAAGCAGCCTGATGCGGAACCAGGGTGTGCTGCTGCTCTTCTATTTCTCTCTCCACAAGCTCTTTCAGTCACGAACCCTTCTGAGCGTGCTCAAGAGCCTCATTCCTCGGCGGAAGAATCAGAAGGGCCGATCGGTAAGGGACCGATTCAGCCAGATTCGTACACTGGTCGAGCAGGATCCGGCGTATCGGCAGCGGTACCTCAAGGCCCTGCGGACCTTCCACGTCCTTGTCACGCGCCAGATCGCCGCCGTCGCAACAGCACTGGATTTGCGGACCCTCGTCATCGTGGACGGGAATTCGAGGATCGACGGGAGGCCGTATCTCAAGCTTCTCGCCGCCTTCCTCCACGAGACGCTGTACAGCGGTCTGAGCGTGATCGTGGGGTTCGATTATCGATCCGCGGCCGCGGCCTTCCAGGATGGCGCCGAGAGGCTGCTGGCTTCCGTTCGAGAGTCCGCCCGAGTATCTTGTTGGCAAGCGTCTTCTCGTCGTCGAGGACAATGACAAGCTGAGAGCGTCCTTGAAGAAGGGCCTCGAACAGGAAGGCTGCGCGGTTGACCTCGCACCCGACTGCGCCGAAGCGCAGGTCCTCATCGAGACCGTCGGAGACGGGTACGACGCGGTTCTGCTGGACCGGATGCTGCCCGACGGCGACGGGAAGGCGCTCTGCAGCAGCCTGCGGCGCCGCGGATCGCGGATCCCCGTCCTCATGCTCACGGCCCGTGACGGGGTGAAGGAACGGGTGGAGGGGCTCGATTCCGGTGCGGACGACTATCTCGTGAAGCCGTTCTCCTTCGATGAGCTCACGGCGCGTCTTCGCGCCCTCATACGCCGTCCGCGCGGTCCTGTTCAGATGGTGGTGTCCGCGGGGGACGTGACGCTCGATCCCTCGACCCGTGAGGTCTCCGTCGCGGGACGCACCGTGTCGCTGACGGCAAAGGAGTTCGGCTTCCTGGAGCTCCTCATGCGGCAGCCGGGGAGGGTGTTCACCCGCGAGCAGATCACGCGCAGCCTGTGGGACCAGGAGTTCGACGGATCCAGCAACGTCGTGGACGTCCACGTGAAAAACGTCCGCAGGAAGCTGGCTGAGGCGGGAGCACATGATTCGATTGAAACCCTTCGAGGTGCGGGCTACCGGTTCAAAGGCTGATCCGTTCCGGACGGCCCGCCTGCGGCTGACGCTTCTCTACCTCGCAATCATCACCGGCATCGTCGCTCTCCTGAGCGCGTCCCTGTACGAGTTTCATTCGCACGACGTGGGGAGGATGGAACGGGGCAGGACCGTCCCCGTCGTTCCCGGGGAGAGGGGCATCGCGCAGGACGCGCCCAGCCTGGGCGAGTACCTCGAGCGGCTGGGCCGGTCCATCATCCTCGCGGACATCATCACGATCCTCGCCGGCGGGGGGCTCAGCTACATCCTGGCGTCGCGCACGTTGCGGCCGGTGAAGGAGGCGGTGGAAGCCGAGCAGAGGTTCTTCGCGAACGCGGCCCACGACCTGCGCACTCCCCTCGCCGTCATGCGCAGTGAAGCGGAGGTCGCTCTCCGTTCGGGCCGCGTGGGAGGGGCTGACGCGCACAGGATCCTCGCGAGCTCTCTGGAGGAGATCGACCGGATGTCGGCGATGGTCGAGCAGATGCTCGATCTCGCCCGCAGTGGAAGCACCTCTCCGCATGCGCGGATCGGTCTCGTGCCTCTTGACCTCGCGAGCCTCGCGCGGAATGTCGCGGGGAAGATGTCCACTCGGGCGGAGGCGTGCGGCCTGCAGTTGACGATCGACACACCCGAGGCGGCAACAGTGCACGGCGATCCGCGGGCCCTTGAGCGCGCCGTCTTCAATATCCTGGAAAACGCCGTCACGTACACGCCCGCCGGGGGAAGCATCAAGGTTCGCGTCGCTCAGCATGGCAGCCACGTGGAGCTCAGTGTCATGGACACGGGGATCGGGATCATGCCGGAGGACCTGCCCCACATCACCGAGCCGTTTTTCCGGGGCGACCGCGCGCGCGGCGCCCATTCCGGCGGCACCGGCCTGGGGCTCACGATCGCCCGGAGCATCGTTGAGGAGAACCGGGGCTCGATGCGCGCGGAGAGCAGGCCGGACGCAGGAACCACGGTCATCCTCCGCTTTCTACAGGCCTGAGAACTTTCTGTTATCTCGTCTCGACTTCATCTCCTCTTCATCTTGCGACCCGAAGATTTGGTCATGAAACACTCCAGAAATAGGACAAGATCAGGTCTCCACGTGGCGGCGATCACTGCAATGATCGGGATCGGGTCTCTCCTGGCAGCGACCCGGGGTTACGCGTCGGGAGCCGCCAGGGTGGCTTCGGCGCGCCTTACCGACGGCACGTATGACGGCCGCCGCGAGTACGCGTATTACGGGTACGTGAAGGTGCAGGCCGTGATCAAGGCCGGGAGACTCACCGATGTCCGTCTGTACGAGTATCCGAACGACAACGGCCGGTCCCACTACATCAACACGGTCGCCCTCCCCTACCTCATCCAGGAAGCCGTCGACGCGCAGAGCTGGAAGGTCGATCTCATCAGCGGGGCAACCTTCACGAGTAACGCGTTCGCAAAGTCCCTGCAGGCGGCGCTGGCCCGGGCAGGCGCATGAGGCGTACCGAGCTGATCATGGGAATGCCGATCACCGTGGTCATCCCCGACCGTGAGCGTCAGGACAGCCTCCCCGGCACGGTGAAATTCCCCACGACAGAGAGCGCTGCCCTCGCGGTGTTCGACTATTTCAGGGGCATCGACGAACAGTTCAGCCCCTACAAGCCGGAGAGCGAGACCTGCAGAATTGACTGCGGAGAGCTCGCGCCGGGCTCCGCGAGCCCCGAAATGCGGGAGGTCCTCTTTCTCTCCGAGGAGACGCAGAAGCTCACCGGAGGCTATTTCGATGTCTGGTTCCAGGGGCGTTTCGACCCCTCAGGTCTCGTGAAGGGCTGGGCAATCACCCACGCCGCACAAATCCTCGAGGATGACGGGTTCATCAGCTTCTGCATCGAAGCCGGAGGCGACATCGAGGTCCGGGGTGCCAACGAGGAGGCAAAGCCCTGGGTCATCGGCTTGCGCAGCCCGTTCGATCCGGAGAAACTCACGCACCGGCTCCTTCTGCAGAACCGGGGCATTGCGACCTCCGGCACCTACATCCGGGGAGAGCACATCTACAATCCCCGGACCGGCGAGCGGGCAAATGAGATCGCCAGCCTGAGCGTCATTGGTCCGAATGTGTTCGAGGCCGACCTCCTGGCAACGGCGGTGTTCGCCATGGGCGCCTCCGGTATCGAGTTCATGGCGCGCCTCCCTGAGTTCGATGCCTGCATGATCGGATGGGACGATGTTGCTACTTTCACCTCCGGCTTCGCGGGGCACCTCGTTCCATGATGCGGCTCATCGACAGTTTCCTGAATCGCTTTACCACGTACAGGCTCACCCTGTACTACGCCGCGTCGCTCCTCGTGCTGGGCTTCGTGCTGAGCTTCTTCGGCGTCGTGGCCGGGGGGCCCGTGGCAATCGTCTCCACCGTCTCGCTCCTTCTCGTGGTGTGCCTTCTGGTGAACGGGGTTCTCGCCGGGATTCTTCGCATCAACGCCAACCCCGAATCCTCGATCATCACGGCACTCATCCTCGCGCTGATCAGCGGGCCCGTCTCCGTTCCGACCGATCCGCGGCATGCCGTGATCCTCGCAGCGGCGGGCGCGGCAGCAATCGTGTCCAAGTACGCGCTTGCCTGGAGACGGCAGCACATCTTCAACCCTGCCGCGGTGGGAGCGTTGGTATCGGGGCTCGCGTTCGGTTCCTTTGCCACGTGGTGGGTGGGCAGCACGGCACTCCTCTCCCTCGTCGTCCTGGGCGGCCTCCTGCTGGCTCGCAAAATAGCCCGGTTCAGGGTGCTGGGCGCATTTTTCTTCGCCTTTCTGGTGTTCAATACGGCGCTCGGGCTCGTTCAGGGAGCGCCGGCGGATCTTATGCTCCAGAGCATCCCTTTTGTCTTCGGCCAGACCTCGCTGCTCTTCTTCGGTTTCGTGATGTTCACCGAGCCCGCGAGCTCGCCCAAAAGACTGCTGTCGCAGGTCATTTATGCCGCGCTCGTCGCCTTCCTGTACCAGCCGCAGCTTGCCCTGTTCGGGAGGAACTTCACCCCGGAGGAGGCGCTCCTCATCGGCAACCTGTTCTCATTCCTGGCAAGCCCGAGCTTCAAGCTCCGGGCTGTGCTCAAGGATCGTCGGGAGATCGGTGAGGGGATCGCATGCCTGGTCTTTCCGAAACCTGCAGGGTTCTCCTTTGTGCCTGGACAGTACATGGAATGGAGCATCCCGCTTCACGGAGGCGACAGCAGGGGGAACAGGCGCTACTTCAGCCTCGCTTCGTCGCCAACCGAACCCGAGCTGCTTATCGCGGCCCGCATCCCGGAGCGTGCCAGCAGGTACAAGCAGGAGCTCATGAGGATGCCCACGGGAGGAGTGATCATGGCAGGAGAGCTGGGCGGCGACTTCGTGCTCCCGCGCGATCCCCGGATCCCGCTCGCATTCATCGCCGGCGGAATCGGGATCACGCCCTTCCGCAGCATGATCAAGTTTCTCCTCGACACGGGAGAGAAGCGCGACATCGTTCTCCTCTACTCGAACTACGCAGAGCAGGAGATCGTCTTCGGCGATCTCCTGCACGAAGCGGCGTGCAGGATGGGCCTGAAGCTAGTGCACACGCTCACCGACCCTGCAAGGGTGAGGCCCGGCTGGTGCGGCCGCATGGGTTTCATCGATGCCGACATGATCAGGCACGAAGTGCCCGACTGTCGGGCCCGGCACTTCATGGTCTCGGGGTCCCCCGGCATGGTAAACGCGGCCAAGTCAGCCCTTCGCGCGGCAGGCGTCCCCCGGCACCGCATCCGCACGGACTACTTTCCCGGCTATTCATTCTGAGAAAGGGATCGCGAGCGTCGATGAGAAGGAGCTCCGACACGTCCCTTCCATAGAAAAATTGTGCAGCACGCTGCATGCCTCAGATCCCGGGGCCCCAGAGCCGATATTCTTTGAAACTCGCGCATTCTCAAGGCCTTCGGCGGCGGATGCATCCACTTCTGCGGTAAGGGATTGTGACAAAATAAGATTGACATTTATGTCTCCTATGCTTTATGCTGTATGAGTGGAAGAGCGTGAGCGGGTACTGCGAACAAAGCTGACGGAAGTCCTTCCATTCTTGAATGAGAAGCAAAGACGCGTTCTCGCTGCTTCTGAGGCAAAGTCTTTCGGTCGCGGTGGAGTCCAGACTGTTGCGCGCATTACCGGTATAAGTCGCCAGACGATCTATAATGG
>JBEKXR010000118.1:0-9272 GCA_049511935.1 Spirochaetia bacterium
CGTCTGGAACACGGGGATGCGGCTCGTCCTGTTCGTCGTGGTCGCCCAGCTCATCTCGATCATCAGGCAGTATGTCGACCAGGAGAGGGCGTTCGCCCGGATCGATCACCTCACGGGGGCGGCGAACACGAGATCCTTTATGGAGACGCTGAAGGCCGAGCTCGAACGCTCACGCCGGTACGCGCGGCGGTTCACTATTGCCTATTTCGACCTGGACAATTTCAAGGCAGTCAACGATTCCTTCGGCCACGCCGCGGGAGACGAGCTGCTCAAGACCGTGGTCTCCATGATCCGTGCTCACATCCGCGTCACGGACGTGATTGCCCGACTCGGCGGGGACGAATTCGCGCTTCTGCTTCCAGAAACCGATGAGAGTGCCGCACGGGCGGCAATCTCGAAGATCCAGTCCCACATCGAGCAGGAGATGCAGGCAAGGTCATGCCCAGTGACGGTTTCCATCGGATCTTTCACCTGCTCAGACGCCACCATGGACGTCGAAGAGCTGATCCACCAGGCCGACGACCTCATGTACGCGGCGAAGATGGAGGGAAAAAACGCAGCTAAATACTCGGGAACAAAAGCGACACCCGCACTCGAAGGGCAACATGTAGTGCCCGCAAGATGAGGAAGAGAACGCATGAAGAATACGTCTGTGCGCATCGCCCTGGCGGTGGTTGTCATCATGACCCTGGCCTCTTGTCTTTCCCTGCCAAACAACCATCCCGCTTACCTGCATGCGCTCGAAGATTTGCGAGCTGCACGTTGGATGATCGAGCATCGTCCGGGAGACTGGGCCCGCATGGTGGACGAAGTCGAGGCCGTGCATCAAATTGATAGTGCGATCAACGAAATCAAGCAGGCGGCAATCGATGATGGCAGGAACATCGAATGGCATCCACACGTGGATGAACGGCCCGATCACTCGGGGAGGCTCCATGAAGCTCTCGAGTTTTTGAACAAGGCTCATGCCGATGTCGCCCAGGAAGAGGACAACCTTTTCGCCAAGGGATTGCGGAATCGCGCGATCGGCCATATTGACGCCGCGATACAGGCTACCCGCCGCGCGCTGAACGCATAATTCGCTGGAGGGAGGGAACGGCCTTCGGTTGTGCCGACCGGGGTCGTTCGATCCCCCGCGCCCGGTGGCTGTCCTGGCGGCGCAGGGGCGAACCGTGCGCGCATGACTGATCCGTCAGCGTACTGTCCCGGCCCGGTTGTCAAGATCGAGCATTTCGGTTTCACTCATTTTGAGGAAACAAGATGGATAGTCTGATCTTGAGAACCGAATCCGCTTACAGCTACCCTCTCCTGATCAAGAATCTCCTGTTCGCTCCCGTCGTGGACAATCCCGAAGAGGAAATCATCTATCGCGGGACAGTTCGCTTCACTTACCGGCAGTTCCATGAGAGGGTCCGCCGGCTCGCTTCTGCTCTCGGCAAAATCGGGGTCAAACCCGGCGATACCGTCGCGGTAATGGACTGGGACAGCCACCGTTATCTCGAGTGCTTCTTCGCCGTGCCGATGATTGGTGCCATACTGCACACCGTCAACACGCGTCTCTCCGCGGAGCAGCTCGTCTATACCATCTCCCACGCCGAGGACGCGGTCATCATCGTCAACTCGGATTTTCTTCCAATCCTGTACCAGATCAAGGGGCGCATCGATACCGTGAAGAAGCTCATTCTCATAGATGAAACCGGCACGGCTCCCGCGGTGACGCTCGACGGAGAATATGAATCCCTGCTGGCGACCGCGGAGCCAATTGCTGAGTTCCCCGAGTTCGACGAAAACACGCGCGCCACGACGTTCTATTCAACGGGGACCACAGGAATGCCGAAGGGAGTATATTTCAGTCACCGCCAGCTTGTGCTGCATACTCTCGCCACAATCGCCACGCTCGGGACCGCCGTCACCCAAGGCCGTTTCCATCGAGAAGATGTGTATATGCCGCTGACGCCGATGTTCCATGTTCACGCGTGGGGCATCCCGTATGTGGCGACCATGCTCGGGGTCAAACAGGTCTACCCCGGCAAATACGTTCCGGAAACATTGTTGAAGCTCATTACAGAGGAAAAGGTCACCTTCTCCCACTGTGTCCCGACTATTCTGAACATGCTCGTGAGCAGCCCGGCAGCCGCGGGCTTGAATCTTGCAGGCTGGAGGGTCCTCATCGGCGGCGCGGCCCTTCCCAAGTCGGTGGCGATTGCCGCGCTCAAGCGAGGGGTGGACGTCTCTGTCGGTTATGGGCTTTCCGAGTCCTGTCCGGTCCTGACGTTGAGCCAGCTCAGCACGGAGCAGCTGAAGCTGGGAACCCAGGAGCAGGCGGACCTTCGCTGCCGCACCGGCAGGCCCTTCGCCCTCGTCGACCTCAAGGTTGTCGATGAGAAGGGAGAGGAAGTGCCAAATGACGACAAGACCAGCGGCGAGATCGTGGTGCGCGCCCCGTGGCTCACCCAGGGCTACCTCAAGGACCACACCAACTCCCAGAAGCTTTGGGAGGGCGGCTGGATGCACACCCAGGACATTGCCTGCAGGAACGCGGCCGGGTCGATACGCATCACGGACCGCAGAAAGGACATCATCAAGGTCGGCGGGGAGTGGTTGTCATCACTCGAGCTCGAGGACATTCTCTCCGCGCACCCGGCTGTGGCCGAGTCGGCGGTTGTCGGCCAACCCGACCTTACATGGGGAGAGATCCCCGTGGCGCTCGTCGTCCTGAAAAAAGATCAAAAGGCCACTGAAAAGGAACTGTCCGGTCACGTAAAGAACTACGCGGACAAGGGCGTGTTGCCTCGAGAGGCTTTTCTGATCCAGATCAGGTTCGTCGAGGCAATCGAGAAAACAAGCATCGGCAAGATCAATAAGGTGGCGCTCAGGGCGAAATATCTCAAGTAGTACAGAGAAAGCATTGCAATCGGCAACCGCCACTTCCTGGCCGTTCATCACGGCGGGATGTTCAGAATCGCGCCTTGTTCAGGTCCCAGTATTGCGGGGATTCCTTGATCTTGTCGTTTTCCTCGGCATAGGCGAAGGCTGTTTTCCCATCCGAGCTCGTGAGTTTTCCATTCGCGCCCGCGCGCAGCAACACCGTGATCGTTTCGGGGTTCTGGTTGTGCTTCGCAGCCCACATGAGCGGGGTCATTCCGTTATTGTCCTGGTCGTTCACGCTGGCCCCCGCGGCGATGAGCGTCTTCACGATGTCGGCGTTCCCGTTGCTGTACGCGGCCGACATCAGGGGGGTACTGCCATTGCTGTCCCTGTCTTTGACGTCCGCTCCCGCCTCAAGGAGAAGTCCGACCACGTCGGGATTGGGGTTGTCGCGCGCGGCGGACATCAGGGGGGTTCCGCCGTTGAAATCCCTGTCGTCGATTTTCGCGCCCGCCGCGAGGAGAGCCTTCGTCACTTTGAGGTTCGAGTTCTTGGCGGCGAACATCAGGGGCGTAGATCCGTTCCGCGCCCGTGCTTCGACATTTGCCCCGTCGGCCAGCAGCAGCTTCACGACATCGACTTTCATGTTGTTGTACGCCGCCCACATCAGGGGGGAAACGCCGTTGGAGTCCTTGTCCTCCACGCTCGCACCGGCTTCGACCAGGACCGTCAGGATCCTGGTGTCCGCATTGTTGTACGCCGCCCACATGAGCGGGGTATGGCTCCCCTGGTCCCTGTCATCGACGCTCGCCCCCGACTTCAGCAGGATCTTCACGATTTCCAGGGTGGGGTTGAACGCCGCCGCGAACATCAGAGGCGTGCGGCCGTACCTGTCACGGTCGTCGATCCGCGCACCCTCCTTCAGGAGCGCGGCGAAGACCTCGGGATTTTCGTTGTGATACGCCGCATACATCAAGGGCGTGATCCCGTTGCCGTCTTTGGCATCGATCCTTGCTCCGGCGCCCAGGAGCATCGTGACGACGTCCGGGTTCGACGTGTTGATCGCGGCAAACATCAACGGCGTGACGCCGTTCTTGTCCTTGTCGTCGATCCGTGCACCCGCCTTGATCAGGGTATCGATGACCTCCCGCTTCGGGTTATCGCGCGCCGCGAACATGAGGGAGGTGCGGCCCTGCCCGTCACGATCGTCGACTCTCGCCCCGGTGGCGATGAGTGTCGCGGCGACAGCCGGGTTTGCGTTTCCGGAGGCTGCGTTCATGAGCGGCGTCATCCCGTCCTCGTCCCGGTCCTCCACCCCGGCCCCGAATTTCAGAAGCTCCAGAACGACATCCAGGCTCTCGTTGGCGGATGCCGCGAACATCAGTGGTGTGCGGTTTCCTTTGTCCCGCTCCGAGACCTTTTCCCCCGCCCCCAGGAGAAGCCTGATCACCGAGGCGTTGGGATTGTACCTCGCCGCGAACATGAGCGGGGTCCTTCCGTACTTGTCCGTGTCATCGAGCTTTGCCCCGGCATTGATGGCGTTCTGCACCAGCTCGGGAGTGCTCTTCGACACGAGCTCAAAGAAATCCTCCGCGAAGGCCGTGTGTGCGAGAAAGAGGACGGCAAGGAAGGGCAGTGCAAATTGCTTCATAGCCACTCCGGTGCGATTCGCATCCATCCCTATTTTACTTGCTCCCGCTTCCGTCCACAAGCGTTCTGGGGGAACAAGGGATGTAACTTTATTTGTCCGCATCTGTTGTTTGTCCGCACCTCGACACGTCGACGTCGATGCTGGTATCTTCGCCCCATGCTGTTCCTGCGGGCATCCCGTCCTCTCCTGCGGGGCGCCTTCCTTGGGTTTTCTCTCCTCGCCCTTCTTTCCTGCGCTCCGCCCGCCCATCGCGCCTTGTACTATTGGAAAACGGAGCAGGGGAAGCCCTTTTCGGGACAGTCCATATGATAGAATACTTTGCGAAAGTAATATGCTGACAGTCGAGGGTCCGTGGAAACCCCCACCGCAAATCAGAAAACTGGGCTACACCCTAAAGAGAAGAAGATTACAGCCCTACCGTTTAGGACGGGCGTTGGTATGATGAACAACCCGGACTCCGATTTGATCGTCGCTGCTACGACCGACCCGAACCCTGAGCAGATCATCACACTTCTGAAGCGTGGCGCGGATGTCAATGCCAAGGACAAGTACGGCAATACCGCGCTGATGTATGCCGCTACGAACAACCAGAACCCTGAGGTTATCTCAACACTCCTGAAGGCCGGCGCGGAAGCTAATGCGCAGGACAAGAACGGCGTGACCTCGCTGATGTTCGCCGCCCGGGACAACCCGAACCCTAAGGTGATCTCTACACTCCTGAGGGCCGGCGCAGACATTAAGGCTCGGCACAAGAACGGCGGGAACGCACTGATGGCTGCCGCCAGCAAC
The DNA here is from genome assembly GCA_049511935.1 of Spirochaetia bacterium. Lineage (GTDB taxonomy): Bacteria > Spirochaetota > Spirochaetia > SZUA-6 > Fen-1364 > Fen-1364. Next base: position 5,309 of record JBEKXR010000118.1, read on the forward strand.
AACCAGAACCCCAAGGTTATCACGACGCTCTTGAAGGCCGGAGCGGATGCGAAGGCGAAAGACGTTTGGGGAAAGACAGCCTTTGATTACGCACAGCGCAATCTCAAGCTGAATGGCACTGACGCCTATCGAAAAATCGAAGAAGCTTCACAGTAGCGGGAATGGATCGGCTTATTCCTTATCTGATAATAAACAAAAAGGCGGCATCACTGCCGCCGTTTAGCCCCTAGGGGAATCGAACCCCTCTTTTAAGATTGAGAATCTCATGTCCTAACCGATAGACGAAGGGGCCACTCTCCCGCGCGGGAATCCTCTCCCGCAACCTGTCTTTTCCCGGGGAGGATTCGAACCCCCACAAAAAGATCCAGAGTCTTTTGTGCTACCGTTACACTACCGGGAACAGCGTACGGCTGATATGTAATCGAGCACGCCCAAATTGTCAAGAGCCGCGCCACTCGCCCGGCGGCGTGCCGGCCCTGCAGCCGCGCTACCTGCGGTCGTAGAGGCCCTGGATGTACCCCGGCATGTTCTCGATCTGCACGTGGCTGATCGTGCAGCGGCCTTCGAGGATCACCCCATCCTGGATGATGAGCTCGGGTGTCTTGATGTCCCCCAGGACGCGCGCCGTGGAGAGGAGCAGGATGCGCCGCGACGAGGAGATGTTGCCGATGATCACCCCTTCCACGACGACGCTCGTCGCGATGATGTTCGTCTTCACCCGGCCCTTGGGCCCGATCTGGAGCTGGTCCACCAGGAGGGCCTGACCTTCGAACCTGCCGTCGATGCGGAGGCTGCCGCGGATCGCGAACCGTCCCTCGAAGAACGACTCTTCGCCGATCGTGGTGTTCGCTTCAATGTCTATCTGCACGCTCGCTCTCCTGGCCATCGATCTCCGGGATGTTCAGGTAGGTGACCGCCTCGGTTGCGAACGCGCTCAGCTCCCCGAGGGCGCCGCCCACGGTGCGTCCCTGCAGGAGGCGGGCTCCTTCGATGGAGTCGAAGGAGATCACCCCGTTGCAGTTGAGGCACTTCACCATGTCGCCGTGTGCGTCCTCGATCAGCACGCTGCAGAATCGCTCGATCGCACGGAAAAAACGGGCCGCTTCCGCCTGGACCAACCGCGTGAGCTTCAGGGTCCGCTTGCGGATCTCAAGCTCCATGTCGCGGCTCACCAGGCCTTCCGCGAGGCGCCTGCCCTCATCGCGATAGTCGGATATCTTTCTCTGGATTGCCTGGAATCTGTTGTAGAACGCGTCGCGATCCAGGGAGTACTTGAAATCCAGCTTCAGCTGTTTCTCGGTGAGGAAGGGCAGGAACTCTCTCCCGAAGTGACGTACGTACAGGGCGAGATGGAACATCTCCTCCTGGGCCGTCGTCGGCACGGCATCCCCGGGCGCAAATGACGGCACGGCCTCCCCGGGGGGACCGGTGCCGTTCCTGGCCAGCAGTGCCCTGAGTTGCGGGGCGGCGTCAAGGGGATCCTCACCCTCCTCCTCCTCGTCCAGGTCCTGCTCGCGAATGACGTTTACCGCCAGGATCTTTTCGCGGTAGCTCCGCAGGTCCTTCAGCTGCCGTTCCACCCTTTCCTTCTGGTCGTGGTCAGGCGTGGTCCGGTAGACGGTCTCGTACTGCCGGATGAGCTTGTTGAGGCGCTTCACCTCCTCTTCGGGGGTCATGCGGGAAGTCTACCATTCGGGTCCCACAAAGAAAAGCCCTTGCGATCCTCCGGGTTCAAGGACCGCAAGGGCGCGGCGTGCAGGATGCGCGGCTCTCACCAGCCGTCGGACATGTCGTCGGAGTCCCTCTTCGATTCTCCAAAGAGGTCCGTGACGGCGCGCATGTCGTCGAAATAGATGTAGTACGTCCCGTACGAATCCAATGGGTCGGTCTCTATCTTCAGGCCGGTGATCTGGATGCCGCTGCGGTAGGTGTAATGGTATTCGGTCTGCAGGATGCTCGGAGGGATTGCAATGGTGAGCTTCTTCCATCCGATGAAGTTCAGCGTCCCGACGGTCAGCTCCTGCGCCTGGCCGCGATAGTCGATGAGCTGGAGTTTCAGGACGTGGTTGAAGTTCCGCCCGACCACCCAGATGGAGACAGTCTTCACGATTCCTTCAATGGGGATCGGGTACAGGGGATGCACGGCGAACTCCGCAACACCGCGGTGGAAGAAGCTGGCCTTCAAGCCCAGAACGTACTTGTCGTCTTCCTTGATCCCGTTTGCCTGTTCGCCCGCAATGGGCTGCTTCCCGAGGGGAGAGCCCGCGAGCCTCTTCACCTGCGCAACGCCCATGTCCAGGGGCATCGCCGCGTACCAGAAGGCCGCGTCCTCGAACTTCTCGACGCTGACTTCCTCCAGGAGCTGCTGTGCCTGGTCCTTCCCGATCTCGGACGGCGTCGGTTCGCCGGCGACGACGTTCTGCGAGAACGCGGGTGCGCCGATGAGAACTGCGAGGGCGAGCAGGGCGATCGTCAGTCGTGTGTTCATCTTCGCGTCTCCTACTTGTTTCCCTGCTGCCAGAGGGCGTTGAGCGAGTCCGGATCGGCCAGGTCCTCCCCGTCGAACCTCGTCTCGAAGAGATCCGTGATGACGTTGATCTCGTCGATGAAGAAATAGAAGTCGTCCACCTTTTCATCCGGGGCGGTCCAGATCACGATCTTGGTCAGCTCGAGGCCCGCGTACCTCGGGATGTACTGGCGAGCCTGGGGGATGGCGCCCGAAATTGTCGTGCTCAAATCCTTCCACCCGGCGAAGAGGAGGGACCCCAAGTGCAGGACATGATCGATCCCCTGAAAGTCCCGGAGATGCACGTCGAGGGTGTAGTTGTAGTTCGAACCCCACACCCACATGTCAAGGGTTTTCACTCTTCCGGGAATGGGAACTGAGCGGGGCTGGAGCTTGCCCGAGCTGTCCTTGGCTGCCGGAATGATCTCGATGTAATTGTAGGACTTCCTGTCGAACTTCCCATGGACGCCGAGGGAAAGGAGGGTCTTGCTATCCTTGTTTTTCCCGTAGAGCGCTTCCGGCCATGCGCGCACCAGCTGCATCTGCGGGAAGCCCTGAGTCGCATACTTGCTTCCCTGCACGATCCAGTTGCTGGCGGTCGCCGGATCGTCGAATGAGGCGAGGTTCCTCGAGGCGATCGCCTGCGTGAGCTCGTCCCCCATGACGAGCGCAGAGGTGAAAAAGAGTGCCATGCCAAGCACCGTGCCGAGGAACGATCTCAATCCTGGCCTCATGCCCGTCTCCTTCTGCTCACGCGAGAAAAGCTCAATGACGAATCACCAGAAATTATATTTCCCACCATACCTGTTGTCAAATCTTTTTCCCGCTCACCAGCCTGACCGGACCATACACCCGCGGAACGCCGGCACGCAGCGCGTCCAGCGCGCGCGTTATGCCGCCGGGCACATCCTCCTCCACGGAAAGAAACACCTGCGAGGGGAAGGCGCCCGACACCTTCCAGTCGGCAACGACAGCCGAGCCGCCGGCGTCACGGAGGGCTTCGAGCCCCTGGGGATCGCGCTCCCCGAGGCCCAGGAGGATGATCTCCGCGCCGGCCCGCCTCAGCTGGTCCACGGCTGCCCTGATTCCGGCCCGGTCCGGCGAGGCCGGGAGCGTCCGTAACACCGGCCGGCCCCCGTCCAGCGTCTCGGCCACGCCGCGGGTGAACGCATCCACCTCCGCCGCGGACAGGCCGGAGCCATCGCTTGCGAGCACCGCGATGCGCACACCAAGCTGTGAGGCGGCGGCGTTGAACTTGCCGCGCACCGAATCACCCGCGGCGCGGCCGGCGTCACGGAAGGCTCCCGTCCTGTCGAAGGTGAGGAACACGGCGTTCGGCGGAAGATCGTGGACGGGGGCCGGCGGATCGATCAGGACGAACCGAGTGCCGGGAAACCTCGAGACGAACGCCGCCCACTGGAATGACAGAAGCGGCCCCACAGTCACAGCGGCATACCC
>JBEKXR010000119.1:0-9258 GCA_049511935.1 Spirochaetia bacterium
CCGTTCGCGCCGTTGCGTACACTGCAAAGAACGGGAGAAACTGAGCCGAATACCCGAGATGGGAGTTGATCAGGATCGCCGATCCGAGAGCCATGACAAACGCCGCCTGGTAAAGCTTCCATGTGCCCGAAAGCCAGGATTCCAGGGAGAACAGCATGACACCGGCGCCGAGAAAAACCCAGGGCAAAAAAAGCGCTCCTGTCCAGAGAATTTCGTACAGGTAGAGGTTGCTCGCAATTAGGATGAGGGCGAGGAGGAACCCACCCCGGCGGCTGGCAAATATCCGTTTCCCGAGGGCATAGAACATGAAGGCGTTCGCGACGCTGAACAGAAACACCACGAGCTTTGAGGCCACGTTGATGTTCCGCACCGCGAGGTTGGCCAGGGCAATCAGGTAGGAAGGGAGCCAGCCGTAATGAGAGAAAAGAGCGAAACCGTTGTGATAGTAGTTCGTGAACGAGGGAAAAAGGTAGCCCTGCGCAAGGTTCACGTACGCGAACCATGCACGAGACACGTGCGCGGGTGCGTCCATGAAATAAGGAGCACCAGGAGCGAGCACCGGTTTTAGAAAGAGGATGGAGAGAAAGAGCAGGAAGAGAAGAGTACGGCGTTCCTCAGCGAGGATGAACCGGAAAAACTCTGCGACTGCTCCGAGCCTTGCCTGGAGAAAGATGAAGGCGATCAGCAGCATCACGCAGAGGCCGATCACCACCAGTCCAGATGAGACAGGGCTGCGACGGCCGTGCGAATGAATGCCCCTTTCGCCAACGTGTCCGCTGATACGTTCTCCATGGAGGAGAGGACCACGAGCTTCAGCTTTTCGAGGAGCCCGAACTGGATGTAGGACCCGGCGGCAAATGCGAGGAAAAGAACAACCGAAGTCACGATCACGGACCGCGACTTCCATCTCGGTGCCTCGTCCATGGGACTGTTCCTCCCTCGGTAGTGGGGCAGCGCGGCTTCCGTTGCCTTCCGCCGCAGGCTAATCCCTTGCTGCCGGGGCGGTCAAGAGCCGCTGTTCACGCTGGTCTCTTCACGCTGGTCGTTGACACGCTTTTCGGCCTGTGGTAATTTGAAATTGTCGAAATCCACCACCGATACAGGAAAAGCCGATGTCATCACGCGAATTGAGGAGAGCGAGACAGAAGAAGGGGGAGAGTGTCTCCGAGAACATGGAGAAGAGGCACGAATCGCATCCCCTTCTCTATGGATTCAGCGTCGTCGTTCTGGTCGTTGTCGTTGTCACCTTCGTCCTCGCCGGACCGGGCGGTCCCCTCTCGAGGGGCGGAGCCGGCGGGAACGGGAGCATCGTGTTCGGCACGTACGACGGCCGCGAGATCTCCTACTACCCCGGCAGCTACTTCGCCCAGCAGAGGGACCAGATCGCCAACCAGATCAAGGGCACAAGCGGTTCCCAGGACCAGGCTTCCATGATCCAGTCCGTCTGGTACCAGGCCTTCCTCAGGACGGCGGAGCACGTGGCGATCCTCACTCAGGCCGGTTCCGCGGGGGTCTCGGTCAGCGAGGACGCGCTGGACAAGGCCCTCCTCAGCTATCCCGGGTACCTGGATGAGAACGGGAAGTTCAGCGAGACACGGTACACGGCGGCCGCGTCCTCCGACAAGGCGGCCACTCGGAAGCTGACCCGGGAGAACCTCATCTCGAACGTCTTTGTTTCGGACGTTGCCAACGGGGTGAAACGGGGCACAAAGGAGTCCGACTTCATCACGGCAATGGCGAAATCCGAGCGGAGTTTCTCGTTCGTCTCGTTCCCCTTCAGCTCTTTCCCGACAGAGGAAGTGCGGAAGTACGGCGAGGCGAACAAGTCCCGGTTCGTGAAGGTGAAGGTGAGCCGCATCCTCGTGAAGTCCGGGGAATCGCAGGCCGACCAGATCCGCAGAAAGATCCTGGACAAGACGAGCACCTTTGATGAGCTGGCGAAGACCTACTCGAAGGACGTGTACGCCGACAAGGGCGGCGACATGGGCTGGCGCTACGCCTACGACCTGGAGGCGGACTTCGAGACCAAGGATACGGTGCAGAAGGTCCTCACCCTGAAGACGGGTGAGCTGAGCGACGTTCTCAAGGGGACATTCGGCTGGGTGATCTACCGCTGCGATTCGGAGGCGGCGGACGCGGACTTCTCGAGCGCGTCGGTCCAGGAGGACGTGAGGAAGTACATCACGACCTACGAAAAGGGAAAGATCGAGGACTACTTCAACGAGCGCGCGGGCCAGCTCTCACGGCGCGCCGCCGAGGCAGGGCTCGATGCGGCGGCGAGGGAGATGCAGCTCACCGTTGTGTCGACCCAACCCTTCCCGATCAACCTGTCCAATGTGTTTTCCTTCGCCCCCATGAAAGCCATCCCGGACACGGCGACTCCGGTGAACGCCCAGTACAGCGAAGACTTCTTCTTCCGCGCCTTCTCCCTCGGGAAAGACCAGGTATCCGCTCCCGTTGTCCTCGACGACCAGGTACTCGTGCTGAAGCTCAAGTCGGAGCAGCAGCTTCCGGACTCCACCGCGAACCTGCTGGGCAGCTGGGTGGCTTATGCCGCCAACCAGTCACTCCAGACCGATCTCGGCGCCGCCCTGATGACACCGGAAAAGCTCAAGGACGACTTCGTCAACGCGTTCAGCCTGTACATCATGCCGACCAGCGCGAAGCAGTAGGCGGCAGATGCCGGAAGAGGAACCGCTCCTCCTCCAAACCGACGCGGGACCGACGCTGCACTGGAGGGGACTGGATTTCTATCCTCGGACCGATCCTGTCAGCTACGCGCGCCGAAAGGCGCGCGTTCATTCTCCCCTTCCCCGGAGCCTGTATTTCGTCCCCTCCCTGGGCCTCGGCCATGGCCTTCCGGATCTCCTCGAGGCGCTCCCTGCGGATTGCGCGGTGCTCTGCGTGGAGGTGTACCAGGAGGTCATGAGGATCGCCGCGGCACGAGGAATCCCCCGTCATCCACGGCTCCTCGTGGTGAGGACGGAGGACCCCGAGGCCGCCGCGGCGGCTCTGCGGGACATGGGCACCGGTCGTTTCCGGAGGGTCGTCGAAGCGCCCCTCAGCGCGGGTTACCGGCTTGCGCCCGAGCTGTACGCGCGCATCCGACGGAGGCTCGAACGGGAAGTCATGCGCTACTGGCAGAACCGTCTCACGCTGATCGCGATGGGCAGCCTCCAGGTACGAAATGTCGTCGCCAACCTTCCACTCCTGCGGGATGCGCTGGACTTCTCCGCCCTTTCCACGACACTGCCCGTGGTCGTTGCAGGCGCGGGACCATCGCTGGCGGGGAGCCTTCCTGTCCTTGCCCGCAACAGGGACAGGTTCGTGCTCGTGGCGGTGGATACGGCGCTGCCGACTCTCACGTCGTCCGGGATTGCCGCTGACGTCGTGGTCGCCCTTGAAGCCCAGGCCGTGAACAACCAGGACTTCATCGGAGTAACCGCGGCTGCGGCGCGGACCGTCTTCGCGTGCGACCTGTCAGTACATCCGTCGGCCGCGCGTCTTTTCGCCGACCGCATCTGCTTCTTCTCCTCGGAGTTCGCCCCGCTGCGCCTCTGGGAGCGCCTGGCCCGGCACGGGCTGCGCCCGCAGACCTTCCCCGCGCTGGGTTCCGTCGGCGTCGCCGCGGCGCATGCGGCCCTGAGAATCACGCGGGAGAGCGTCTTTCTCACCGGACTGGACCTGAGCTTCCCCGGTTCGAAGACCCACGCAGGCGGCAGCCCTCCCGTGCTGGCGATGCTCGCCCGGTCGACCCGTCTGGATCCCATCGGACAGGCCAGCTACCGCGCACTCGCGGACCGGCGCCTGCTTCGACTTGCCGACAAACATGGCCTCCCGATCCTGACCGACAGGGTATTGAGCTCGTACAGGGACAGCCTCGCAGAGGAGATCAGTGCCTCCGCCGGGAGGGTGCTTGATTGCAGCGAGACCGGGCTCCCCCTGGGCGTGAGCGCGATCCCTGCGGAACGCTTCGAGGAGATTCTCCAGTGCATTCCGAGCGCCGCGCCGAGGCTCCGCATCGATCAGGAGAGACGGTTCGCCGGAGCCCGGCTTGCCGGCTTCGTGGCGGCTGAACGCTCGCTTCTTGCGGATGTCGTGAAGGCCGCTGCCGAGTTTGGCACATCGGGTGAGGCAGGGGACTCGATCGGGTTGCTTCTTGCAGAAGCCGACTACACGTGGGCCCACTTTCCAGACGTGCCGGACCTCTCGGCTCCCGATCGGGGATTCGTCGCCCGCGCCAGGATCGCTGTCCTGTATTACGCCGAGCGGCTGCGACGGATCGAATCAGTCCTCTGAGGTTTTCAACACGGCAAGGAACGCGGACTGGGGAAGCTCCACTTCCCCCACCATCTTCATCCGCTTCTTTCCTTCCTTCTGTTTCTCCAGGAGCTTCCGCTTCCTCGTGATATCGCCGCCGTAGCACTTCGCCGTCACATCCTTGCGGTACGCGTTGACCGTCTCGCGCGCGATGATCTGGCTGCCGATGGCCCCCTGGATCGCGATCTTGAACTGCTGCCGCGGGATCTCGTCCCTCAGGCGTTCGCAGACGCGCCGCGCGGTCTGGTAGGCGTTTCCCCGGAACACGAGCTGCGACAACGCATCAACCATCTTGCCATTGATCAGGATGTCCAGCTTGGAAAGCTGTGTTTCCCGAAACCCGAGGAGCTGGTAGTCGAATGACGCGTAACCCCTGCTCACCGATTTCAGCCGGTCGTAGAAATCGAAGACCACCTCGGCGAGGGGCATCTCGAAGACGAGCTCCACCCTCTTCTCGTCGAGATAGGTCATGCTCTTCTGCACGCCCCGCTTTTCGAGGCAGAGAGTGATGATGTTGCCCAGGTAGGTGGCCGGGGTGATCATGGAAGCCGAGATGTATGGCTCCTCGGCGAGTTCGATCTGGGATGGATCGGGGAAATTGGCAGGGTTGTCCACGAGCGTCACTCTGCCCCCGGCGGCGCCGGACCCCTGCAGCGTGATTCGGTATTGCACGCTGGGCGCGGTGAACACAATGGACATCTCGAACTCCCGCTCGAGGCGTTCCTGCACGATCTCCAGGTGGAGCAGGCCGAGGAACCCGCATCGGAACCCATAGCCCAGGGCGACGGACGAGTCCTTCTCGTAGATCAACGACGCGTCGTTGAGCTTCAGCTTCGCCATGGCCTGCACGAGCTCCTCGTAATCGTTCGCGTCCACGGGATAGATCGATGAGAAGACGACCGGCTTCACTTCACGAAAGCCGGCGAGCGGCTCGGCGCAGGGCCTTTCGTTGTCCGTCACCGTGTCCCCGACCCTCGTGTCGGCAATCGTCTTAATGCCGGCGATCAGGTACCCGACCTCCCCCGGCCCCAGCGACGCCATCGGCACCAGGCCGAGACGGAAGATGCCGGTCTCCTCCACCTTGTACGTGGAGCTGTTCCACCAGAACCGGATGGCCTGCCCGGCCTGCAGGCGCCCCACGTAAACCCGGACGTGGACAATGACGCCGCGGTACACGTCGTAGTGCGAATCGAAGATCAGTGCCTTCAGCGGATCCTCGGGATTGCCGCTCGGGGGCGGCACCCTCTGCACGATTGCCTCGCACAGCTCGTCCACGCCCGTTCCCAGCTTCCCCGAGACGAGGAGTGCCGCGTCGGAGTCCAGGCCCAGGTCGTGATCGATCTGCTTCTTCACCCCCTCGATGTCCGCGCTGGGAAGATCGATCTTGTTGATCACCGGGATGATCTCCAGGTTGTGCTCGACGGCCATGTACATGTTGGCAAGCGTCTGGGCTTCGACTCCCTGGCTCGCGTCGATGAGGAGGACCGCCCCCTCGCATGCGGAGATGGAACGCGAGACCTCGTAGGAGAAGTCCACGTGACCCGGGGTGTCGACCAGGTTCAGGACGTACTCCCTGCCGTCTTTCGCGGTGTAGGGAATCGCGACGGCCTGGCTCTTGATCGTGATGCCGCGCTCCCTCTCGATGTCCATGTTGTCGAGGATCTGGTCGTGGAAATCCCGCTCGGACACCAGCCGCGCGCGCTGTATGAACCTGTCGGCGAGCGTCGACTTGCCGTGATCGATGTGGGCGATGATGCAGAAGTTACGTATGCTCGCGGTTTCCAAGGCAGCGAAGTATACCGGGAAATGGCGGTGCGGTTCAACGCTGCGCCGAAGGCGCGTTCAGCTGCGCCGAAGGCGCATTCAGCTGCGCGGGAACAAGTGCCGTCGAACGCCGCACAAATGCCACGGGGTACTGTGGCCGCAAATGCCACGGCGTACCGTGGCCGCGAATGCCACGGCGTACCGTGGCCGCCTTGACAGGGCGGGAGCCGGTTCGTAGCCTTCTTGTGTGAGTGCCGGCGCCAAACCAAGAGTTCTCGTCGTGGATGATCAAGAAGCCCTCCGGTCCCTTCTTGCACGCCTGCTGGAGAGGGAAGGCTTCGATGCAGTGCAGGCGGAAAACGGCGCGCGGGCGGTGGAAATGTACAGGTCCGAGTCCCCGCTCGTCGTCGTCTCGGACATCATGATGCCCCGGATGGACGGGCTCACGCTCCTCAACGAGATCAGGCGCATCGACCGCAACGCCACCGTCATCCTCATGACCGGCCAGGGCAACGAGGACGTCCTGCTCAAGGCCCTGCGGGGCGGCGCGACCAACTTCTTCAAGAAGCCCTTTAATGTGCGGGAGCTCATCGACGAGATCCGCAAGGTCGTCGAGTTCCGGCTCGAGGCGGCCCGCTCCTCCCTCTTCTCGCCCCTGCTGGTGGAGGAAACGAAGCGCTTCGTCATGCCGCGCGCGGACTCCCCGTTCTTCCCCATCATCAACCAGATCACGCTCCAGCTCCCCTGCCTGCTGCCCCAGGAAGACATCCTGAACCTGAAGATCGGAATCGAGGAGGTCATCACAAACGCCATCGAGCACGGAAACCTCGGAATCAGCTTCAAAGAGAAGAGCAAGGCAATCCAGGAAGGGCGTCTCGCCGAGCTCATTGCCGACAGGGGCCGTGAGAGCGACGCCGCCGGCCGCGCCGTGGGGATCACTTCGCGACTGTCCCCCCGATTGTTCGAGATCACGATCCGTGACGACGGCAAAGGCTTCGACTGGCGCACGCTCCCTGCCGTGGAGCCGGAGACTCTGCTCGCCTTCAACGGCCGTGGGATATTCCTGACGAAGATCTATTTCGACGAGGTGACCTACAACGATGCCGGCAATGAGGTGACGCTGCGGAAGCACAAGGCCCCGCGCGGCTGATCGGCGTCCATTTCGGTCAACGCGCCGGGCGGCGCGCCGGCATCAGATGAAGTTGTCCGTTTCCAGGTACGTGGCGATCTGAATCGCGCTCTCGAGGAACCCCGCCTTCTTTTTCTTGATCACCACCTGCAGCATGGCATAGCCCTTGTCCTGGTCCACCTGCCAGTCCTGGATCGTCAACGGATCGTCCGGTGAGATCCCCGACTCGTCGGCGATCGAGCCCTGGGTGACCCGCTTCACGATGTAATCGCCCTTCCAGAGGAATGTGCCCACGTTCTCGAGCTTCATGCCGAACAGGGGATACAGGATGTTGTCCCTGGAATCACGCTTCAACGCGACGTCGATGGGCTCGTCCGGTCGGGCCGAGAGGCAGACGAGCACGTCCTGGCTCGTCTCGCCCCGGCGCACCCGGAGGGTGACGAGCGAGGGCGGCGAGTGCCGCAGCACCTCTTCCTGGATGTCCGCGAGCTTTTTGAACGGCTTTCCGTCGAGGGTCTCGATGATGTCCCCCGAGGCGATACCGGCCTGTGCGGCTGGCTCGTCGGGCATCGAGTAGACCACCTCCAGGCCCTTCTCGGTCTCCGCCACGGCCATGCCCAGCCAGGAATGGACGGCCGGACCGCCCTTGAACAGAGCAGGCAGGGCTTTCTCCACCCAGGTGTACGGCACAGCGAAGTTCAAGCCAGGGAACTGCTGCATCCCGGCAAAGACGATCCCGATCAGGTCGCCTCTTTCATTCAGCAGCGGGCCGCCGCTATTCCCGGGGTTCAGGGGAACGTCGACCTGCATCGAGTCGCCTACTTGCAGAAGCCTTCGGCCCATTGCGGAGATGATGCCGGAGGTGATGGTTTTCTCCAGACCCGCGGGGGAGCCGATCGCGTAGATCCTGTCCCCCGGGGTCAGGGTCTGGCCGCTCCAGCCTCCGAACACATAGTCGGGCGTGATTTCTGTCTTGATCAGGGCAAGGTCGAAGGTCTTGTCATATCCCACGACCTTCGCGGGAATCCTCTCCCCCACGGGGCTCTCGGAGAGACGGACGTACAGGCGTGAATAGCCTTTGTACTTCGGATCGACCTCGCTTTCGATCACGTGGTGGTTGGTGAGGAGATAGCCTCGCTTGTCGATGAAAAATCCGCTTCCGATCACCTTGTCAGGGTAGCCGACGCCCTTCTCCACCTTGATTCCCCGGTCCACCAGGATGGTGACCGTCCCCGAGATCATTCGGGGGAAGGAGGGGGAGGCTTCGGCATCAGCGGAGGCCGGCACGGCGAAGCCGCGCTCTTTCATTGCGGAAGCGAGGGACCTCACCACCGCCATGTTGCCCACGGTGTTGGCATCCGCGAGCGCCGCCGTGTAGTCCTGCTCGACGGGGTCTCCGAGCGAAAGAATGTGCAACCTGGTCAGGAGGCCGAGAATCGTGTCCCCCGCCGCTTCCTGGGCGGAGGCGATCTCGCCAAGGAGCGACTTCTCGGTCCACGTCCCGGCGATCTGCGGCTGGCCCAGGGCGCGCGCCGAATCGAGCAGGCGCAGTGCATCCTGGAAATTCTTCCCGTCGATCGCGGCCTTGAAGGAGCGGGAGAAGCTGTCGATTGCCTGGTTTGAGAAGGACTCGAGGTCGGGAATTTCGACCTTTTGCCGTCGAATTCCATCGATCTTTACCAGCGCCTGCAAGTACGACCCGCCCGAGATCATCGTGCGGATCTCGTCTGCCCGCGCCTGGGGAAGGGGCGTTGTGGGTGCAGGAGGCCTCGGCGCACCCGCACACCCCGCAAGGAGAATCAGGACGAGCGCCGTCCCTGCGTTCCGTCTCTTCACTCTTCCACCGCCTCCGCGTATGCGACCCCGGCGAGTCGGAACACGAGATACCGGATGCCCGCGATGATCTGGAAGCCGTCGCGCAGGGTCATATCGGGCTTTCCGGCGGCGGGTGCGGGCCGGCCGATCCACGTCACTCCTCGGGATGCGTCCGGCACGACGGGCACCTGCAGGCCGCCCCTCGTGAAGCTCACGATGCGCGAGCCGCG
>JBEKXR010000120.1:0-9250 GCA_049511935.1 Spirochaetia bacterium
AGGACTGCATGAGCAGCACAAAAACGTTGAACGCAAAGACGTTGACGAAAAACTCCACACCGACCGGGGTCCCGTACCGAAGGAGCTTCGCAATGAGCTCCCGCCGCGGCTTCCACGTCCCCCGACCGCGATTCGCGCGGTATGCCGCGCTTCGAAAGTAGGAGACGGCAAGGATCGTGAGAATGAAGAACGTCCCGCCGAGCGTTCCGAGGGCCGCCCCCTCGATCCCCAGCCGCGGGGCGCCGAGCTTGCCGAAGACGAGGATCCAGTTCAGCGGCAGGTTCACGAAAATGCCCAGGACGTTGGCGACCATGACGACGCGCGTTTTGCCCAGGCCGACGAAATAGCCCGTCAGCACTCCCTGCACGAGGAAGAGGAGGGAACCGCACATGAGGATCCGGAAAAACGAGAACTCCAGCGCGACCTGCCGGGGGCCGTGGCCCGCCCATTCGAAACCACGGTGCACGATCGGGATAAACGCCAGGAGGAGCGGATAGAAGACTAGGGAAAGCAGGAGCCCCTGAGAGACGACCTGGACGCAGCGATCCGGCCGTCCGGCGCCGTGGTACTGCGCGGCAAGTGCGTTCACGTAGCCGACGATCCCGGCGAAGAGAGAGGTGAACACGAACTGGGTGAGACCGCCGCTCATGGAGGCGGGAATGTGGTCCGAGCCGAGGAACGAGACGAAGTAGCGGTTGAAGAAGAGCATGACCGTTTCCGAGGCCGTGGAAACGATCATCGGAAAGGCGATTGCGAGCATGTGGCGGAGGGTGACCCCGCCGCGCAACACGTACTTCACGCGTGGCCCATCACTTTCTTTCGATCACATTCCTGCTAGAATCTTCGAGCCGTCATGTTCCAGCCGTCAGTGCAGACTTCGAGCTGATTCCAGTCTTCCTTCTCATTCCCGCATCCTGGCGAAAAGGTAGTGATTCTTATAGAGGTCCTTGTTCTCGTTCAGGATCACGCTGTGCACGATGTTGATCTGCCGGACGCCGGGCGGATGACCGGACTCGAGGAGATTTTCGAGGATCCTCACCGTGTAATAGCCCTGCAGGATGGGGTTCTGGTAGACGACGGCGGTGAGCAGGTTCTTCTCTAGGTAGTGGTTGGAGGAGGAATCCAGGTCATGGAGGACGATGACCCGGCGCCCGATCGATGACCGCTCGAGGGCCCGGATGAACTGCGTGTTGTACGCGGCGATCAGGTAGATCGCGTCGAAAATGCCATTGCGCGCGTCGATCAGGCCCGCGATATGGCGCTCCGCCGCCGGAGAACGCATCCCCTTGGTGATGTACGCCGTGTCGTGAGTGATGCCGGGGAAGTGCTTGTCCATGACCGCGCGGAATCCCTCGTCACGCAGCGCATTGATATCGGGTGCGCGCGAATTCGCACGGCTGTCCGGCAGGGTGGTGAGCACGAGCACGCGCGGCCGGGGCAGGCAGAGGAGAGTCTTGCCGATGTATTCCGCGGCGAGCCTGCCCCCGGCACGGTAGTCCGGCCCGATGTAGCAGAGCCGGCGGCTCTCGGGCGCATCGACATTCAGAGTCACGTAGGGGACGCCCGCGCGGGAGATGCGGGAAATGATTTCGTCCATGCGGTAGATCCACTGGTTGACGAAGGCGACCGCCTCCACGCCGTCCCCTATCTCCTCTTCCAGGCGTTCAAGGTAGAGTTCTGAGTCCCTCTCGGCGATCATGTGATAGTTCACCCTGTAGTTCAGCGGCTGGATCTGCTCCGCGCCTATGGAGATGCCCGTGCGGATGTCGTTCCAGAAATAGTGCGGGAGCGAAGAGGAGAACACGGCGATCTTGCGAACCTTGTTGCGCTTCAGAACCTGCGAAGCCTTGTGGGGTACGTAGCGCACGTCGCGGGCATACGCGAGGATCCTCCCCTTCAGCTCCTTGGACACGTATCCTGAATTGTTCAGGGCGCGGTGCACGGTGATGAGGGACAGCTCCAGGGCGTCCGCGATTTCTTTCTGCGTGATTCCCATGAGGACGTGCTCGCACAATGGCATAACGGAATATCGATGAAAAGAAAAGCTCCGCTGCGCGCCCCTGCAGCGGGAGGCGGTATACGCGGTGGCTCGCGCGAAAAGTGATTTTTTATTGACAGCACCATCCCGGTATGATAAACGTACATCATATCCGGGACCGGACAGGCCGCGGAAGACCCTCGAAAGGAGGACGGGAATGAAGAGATCTCTTTTTGCGGCGGCGCTCATCGTGCTCTGTGCCGCCCTGCTCACTGGCCAGGGGAAGACGCTGAATCTGTTCTTCTACAGCCCCGAGCTCACGGACCAGTACAACGACATGGCCCGGGAGTACAAGGCGGAGACGGGAGTCACACTGGACATCACGGTGAATCAGGCCGACTACGTGACGCTGCTTCGGGCGAAGCTCAATTCGGGGGACATCCCCGACGTGTTCATGAGCAGCGCCTATGCGGACAACACGACCTACAAGGATTATGTCTACGACCTGACGAATGCGGACTTCATAAAAATGCTCGAGGCGGGCGCTTTGAACGGTGTCACCGTCAACGGGCGGATCACGGGATATCCATTCCTCGTGCAGTCTCACTCCTTCATCTACAACAAGAAGGTCTTCTCCGCTGCGGGCATCTCCGCCCTGCCGCGCACGATCCGGGAATACGAGTCCGCAGCACAGAAGCTGCAGGCCAAGGGGATCCAGCCCTTCGCCACAGGCTTCAAGGAGTGGTGGGTGCTTCCGCAGACCGCGTGGCAGGTCCTTGCCCCCATCAAGGATTCGTTTGGCGGGGACTACGCCAACTTCGTCGACAAGCTGAACAGCGGCGACCTGAAGTTCAAGGATATCAAGGAAATGAGCACCGTCTTCGACGTGCTGGACCTGATCAAGAAGTACGGCGGACCGAAGCCGATGGAGTCCGATTTCAACGACCAGTGCTCGCTTCTTGCAACCGGCGCCGCGGGAATCATCCACCAGGGCAACTGGGCGGAAGACTCTATCTTGAAGACGGCGCCGGATGCCAAAATCGGCTTCCTGCTGGGGCCCGTGGGCAGCGCTGCGGGCAAGGCGGGGATCATGTTCGACTCCAACCAGACGATCCGAGTCGCCAAGGATGGGCCGAACGTCCAGGCCGCTCTCGCCTGGCTGCGCTGGCTGACCACTTCCGATTATGGGAAGAAGTGGATCCCGGACAAGATCAAGCAGCTTTCCCCGATCAAGGGAGCAAAGGCATCCAGCGCCCAACTCGCCCAGGCGACGGTGGGCCTCCTCGCCGCGAAGACGCCGAGCTATTCATGGTACTACCAGAGGTTCCCGACCGGTCTCGAGCAGGGCCTCGGGATCATCCTCCAGGGCTACTGTGCGGGACAAACCGACAGGCAGCAGACCCTCGACGCGCTGGATGCGGAGTACACGAAGATCGTGAACGCCTCCAAGTAATCCGGAACGCGTTCATGGTGAACTCGGCCGGGGAGGGTGCTCCTCCCCGGCCGCAATTGGACGCCAGCCGCATGCCAAGGAGAGCCATGGGACCAGCACGCAGAAGAGCGCGCATCGCGCGCGGGCTTGAGTTTTTCGGGATGACTGCTCCCGCGCTCATCGCCATTCTCCTTTTTGTCGAGATCCCCTTTCTCATGAGCGTCACCTTCTCGTTTACGAAGTGGAACGGACTGGACAAGGCGGTGAAGTTCATCGGGCTGGCGAACTACAGGGAGCTGCTCATGAGCGATCCCGCCGCGGGCCACGCGATGATCTTCACGCTGCTGTTCACGGTTCTCACCGTCGTTTCCACCAACGTGGTTTCTCTTCTGTTCGCAGTGATCCTGGATGCCCGAATCAGGGGCAGGAACGTCCTCCGCGCGGCGTTCTACATCCCGAACATCATCAGCCTCATCATCATCGGGTACGTGTGGCGCTTCATCTTTTCTCGGGGATTCGATTCCTTTTCCGCTCTCACGCACATGCGCATTTTCCAGCTCAGCTGGCTGGGTGACTCGCGCCTGGCGTTCTTCAGCGTCGCGATGGTCTCCGTGTGGCAGTCCATCGGATTCTACATGGTGATCTACATTGCGGGGCTGCAGACCGTCCCTCGGGAGCAGCTGGAGGCCGCGGTGATCGACGGCACGGGCCCCGTGGACCGCTTTTTCCGCATCACGCTCCCCCTGATCATGCCGTCGGTGACCGTGGCGGTTTTCTATTCCCTTTCCAATGCACTGAAGACATTCGACGTCATTTTCAGCCTCACCTTCGGCGGTCCCGGGACCGCCACCACCAGCATTGCGCTGGACATCTACAAGACCGCCTTCAGCGACAGCCGATTCGGCTACGGAACGGCCAAGTCGGTTGTGCTGTTCCTGCTTATCTTTGCCGTGACGGTGTTCCAACTCAGCGCCTTCAAGCGCCGGGAGGTCGAGTCGTGAAACGACCCCGCGGCTCCCTTGTGCTTTCCCTGGTCATGTTTGCCTGCGCCGTGATCTACCTCTACCCGCTCATCCTTGTCGTGATCAACTCCATGAAGAGCTTCTCGGAGATCATGACGAACGTCGTCGCCCTGCCCTCGCGGCTGAGCGGTGCAAACTTCGTGAACGCATTCACCCTGATGAGCTATCCGAACCTGTTCCTCAACACCCTGCTCGTGACGTTCATCGGGACGACGGGAGTCGTGCTTCTTGCCTCCACGGCCGGGTACAAGCTCTCTCGCACGCGATCCCGGTACAGCTGGATCATGTTCTTGCTCTGCGTCGCGCCGATGATGATCCCCTTTCAATCCTTCATGATCGCGCTTGTGAAGGTGGCCCGGACCCTGCACGTGACGAAAACAATCTGGGGACTGGGGATCATTTACTGGGGCCTCGGCGTTCCGCTTTCCCTCTTCATGTACCACGGCTTCGTGAAGACGGTGCCCCGGGAGCTCGACGACTGCGCGTTCATCGACGGGTGCCGGCCGCTGCGAGCATTCTTTCAGGTGATCTTCCCGCTGCTGCAGCCGGTGACCGTCTCGGTCATCGTGATCAACGCGATGTGGATGTGGAACGATTTCCTCCTGCCGCTCCTCATCCTGAGCGGGGCGAAAAAGTCGATGACCCTCCAGCTCGCGGCGTACAATTTCTTCGGCCAGTACAAGATCGAATGGCAGAATGCGATGGCGGGAGTGCTCCTTACCATCACTCCGGCGATCATTTTCTACCTGGTTCTGCAGAGGCACATCATCAAGGGCATGGTCGCCGGCGCCGTAAAAGGATAAATGCGTCAAATGCGGCTGCATACAGCCGCAGCTCTGAGTACAGCCGCAGGGCTGAGGGGGAAAGGTGAAGTTCACTGACGGTTACTGGGGCTTGAGAGAAGGTGTGAGGCTGTTCTCTCCGTCCGAAGCGCGCGACGTGAGGACCGACGCGGCCTCCGTGACGGTCTTCGCGCCCTGCAGGACCATTGGCCATCGCGGGGACACTCTGAACACTCCCCAGCTCACTCTCACGTTCAGCTCCCCTCTGGAAGATGTCATCCGGGTGCACCTCTGCCATTTCAGGGGCGGGCGGAAGCGCGGGCCAGCCTTCGAGCTGAACGAGGCCGAGGGGTTTCTCCCCCGGATCGAGAGGACGTCCGAAGCGGTGAGCCTTTCCAGCGGCAGGACCTCTGTGAGGGTAAGAGTCGACGGCGGATGGGCGGTAGACTTTCTCTTCGATGGTCGGCGCCTGACGGGCAGCACGAAGGGAAGTGCGGGCTACGTCATTGACAGCGCCGGGACGCCCCACATGCGAGAGCAGCTGTCCCTGGGCGTCGGAGAGTGCGTGTACGGTCTCGGGGAGCGCTTCACGCCCTTCGTGAAGAACGGCCAGGTCGTCGAGATGTGGAACGAGGACGGAGGGACGAGCAGCGAGCAGGCCTACAAGAACATTCCTTTCTACCTGAGCAGCTCGGGCTACGGCGTGCTGGTGGCGCACCCGGAAAGGGTGTCATTCGAAATCGCCTCCGAGGTGGTCTCCCGCGCGCAGTTCTCCGTTCCCGGCGAGGAGCTGGAATACTATGTCATCGGAGGGGCTTCGCCCAAGGACGCGCTGAGGAAGTACACGGAGCTCACCGGCAGGCCCGCACTGCCGCCCGCCTGGTCCTTCGGCCTGTGGCTCACGACGTCATTCACGACCGCGTACGACGAGACGACCGTGAACACCTTCATCGAGGGGATGAGGGCGCGCCGCGTCCCCCTGCACGTGTTTCATTTCGACTGCTTCTGGATGAAGGAGTTCCAGTGGTGCGATTTCGAGTGGGACGCCGAGCAATTCCCTGATCCCCGGGGGATCCTCAAGAGGCTGAAGGACAAGGGACTGCGGATCAGCGTCTGGATCAATCCGTACATCGCCCAGAAATCGCGGCTCTTCGACGAGGGAATGGACAAGGGCTATCTCGTCAGGCGGCCGGACGGAGGCGTGTGGCAGTGGGACCGCTGGCAGGCCGGAATGGGCCTGGTTGATTTTACGAACCCCGATGCGGCCCGGTGGTACCAGGACCACCTGAGGAGACTGCTCGCGGCGGGCGTGGACTGCTTCAAGACGGATTTCGGCGAACGCATTCCCACTGACGTCGTCTACCACGATGGCGCGGACCCGCAGAAGATGCACAACTATTACACCTATCTGTACAACCGGGCGGTTTTCGAGGTCCTGCAGGAAGAGCGGGGTGCAGGGAAGGCCGTCGTGTTTGCGCGCTCCGCGACGGTGGGCAGCCAGAAGTTTCCCGTGCACTGGGGGGGCGATTGCTCCGCGACGTACGAGTCCATGGCCGAAAGCCTGAGGGGAGGCCTCTCCCTGGGCCTTTCGGGGTTCGGATTCTGGAGCCACGACATCAGCGGGTTCGAGAAGACCGCCACGCCCGATCTGTACCGGCGCTGGGCTGCATTCGGCCTGCTCTCTTCACACAGCCGCCTGCACGGCAACGAATCCTACAGGGTTCCCTGGTTGTTCGGGGAGGAATCAACCGATGTGCTGCGCTTTTTCGTTCACTTGAAGTGCAGGTTGATGCCCTACCTTCTTGCGGCGGCATCCGAAGCCGCGCGTGACGGCATCCCGGTCATGCGTGCGATGATCCTCGAATTCTGCTCCGATCCGGCCTGCGCGTACCTGGATCGGCAGTACATGCTCGGCCCTTCCCTGCTCGTGGCTCCCATCTTTGCCGATGACGGCACAGTGTCCTACTATCTCCCGCCGGGCCGATGGACCAGCCTCCTGAGCGGCGCCGCGGTGGAAGGGGGCTGTTGGCGGACGGAAACCCATGGCTACATGAGTCTTCCCCTCATGGTGCGTCCTCACAGCATCATCGCCATGGGCCGCGACGAGACTCGGCCTGACTACGACTACGCGGACGGGGTGACCTTTCACGTGTTCGAGCCAGCCGACGGCTCCGAATGCACGGCCGCGGTGGTTTCTCCGGAGGGGCGCGAGGAAGCCTCGCTGAGCGTCCTGCGCGAGGGGCGCACGCTCACCATGGCGCGTCAGGGCGAGCGGAAGCCGTGGAGCGTGTGCCTCAGGAACGTGCCCGAGGTGAGCGCCGTCGAGGGAGGCTCCTCAGAGCGCCGCGCGGAGGGGACGCTCATCCTTCCCGGCAAGAGCGCTGATACGGTTGTTGTGAAAACATAGAGCGAATGCCGTTTTGAAGAGCGCCTCGGGAAGGCTCTTCCCGAGGCGCCTGGTTTCGAATCGAGAGGCCCTGGAGGCCTGGAGCTCAGTACGAGCTGAGGGCGGTGGTGACCCCGGACTCGATCTGGATCAGCTCGCCCGTCGCAGTCTGGTTGTTCTTCTTGCTGGTATAGACGGATTTTACCATGTAGCCGGGGACCTTCTCGTTCACCCAGCTCTCCGCGCTCCCTTGAGCCGTGTCGTCGGTGTACAGGTAGTGATCGGTGGCGAAGCTTCCTGCCTGCACGGTCACGGTCTGGCTGTCGACCTTGTACTTCGCCATCTCCGCCCTGCTCTTCGGCATGTTGGAAGGCGCTGCCGAGGGCTGTTGATTATTCTGGCTGGGGACGAACTCACCGACCGTACCGGAATCGGGATCCTTGTAGCGGACTTTCGTCACGATCGAGTCGGGGCCGACCAGGAACTCGTACAAGATCGGGTTCTTGCCCGTGTCCATCCTGAACCTCCACCACTGGGAAGAGTCGGCGTTGACCTTCAGGAGCGCCCGCTCGAATGTCAGGGGCTGGGACGAGCTCCTGCCCGTATTGGTGAACTTCCATATCGTTCCCTGCCCCGGCTTGTAGTTGCCGTCCTTGTAGCCGAACCAGCCCATGGCCCAGAAGCCGCTGTAGAAAGCGTTGAACTGGTACTGGTACGCCATCGCCGCGCCGCCGCTCGAGGGGGCCGGGTTCTGATCCGGCGCGGGTTGATTCTGCTGCGCAGGAGCGGGTTCGTTCTGCTGCGCGGGAGCCGGGCTCGGGGGCTTGCCCATGGCGTTCGAGATCGCGCCGCCGACGCTCGTGCAGCCTGCCAGCAGGAAAACGCCGGCCGTCATGAGTACGAAGCCCGCCAGCGCGAGAGTGGAAATGCCACGCTTTGAAGTCACTCAGTCTACCTCCTTGTCCTATTGTATATATCGCCGGCGGACGCGTGTCGACTACCCCTTCCGAACAGTCAAGGCGGGGAGGAAGCAGCCCTCCCTGCGAAATGCTATACTGGAGCCCAACCCCAAGGAGGGCAGCGATGGACCTGGGACGCTTTCAGAATCTCGACATCATCGTGGTGTGCGGGCTGCCGGGATCGGGCAAGTCGCACTTCGCCGGCGCCAATTTCTCGGGCACGGGCCGTCTGCGCGTGAACAGGAAGGAGCTGCGCCGCCTGCTTTTCGAGATGACGCGCTTCGGGCAAAAGTGGTCGGAGAAGGAATTCGCCTCCTCCGACGAGTTCCTGGTAAAGCACGTGGAGAGAAAGATCATCGAACATTTCCTGCAGAATCACAAGAAACTCCTGATCGATAACACCAGCATGTCGCAAGAGTCCCGCAAGCCCTACCTCACCATCGCCCGGCAGGCGGGGAAAAGCATCGGTGCGATCTTCCTCGACATCCCGGTGACTCGCTGCCTCGAGCGCAACAGGTCCCGGGAGGATTCCGTCCCCGAAAGAGTCATCTCCAACCTCCAGGCGGAGAAAGAGCTTCCCGACGTCGCCGAAGGTTACAAGGAAGTCCTGGTCGTGTCGAACTACTGAGCGGCGGCCTCCGATGGCAGGAGAGATCAGGAGCCTTCTTATCGTCGGCGCGGGGGCGGTGGG
>JBEKXR010000121.1:0-9247 GCA_049511935.1 Spirochaetia bacterium
GAATTCTACGACAATTGGTTTCTGCGCGGGGGCAGAATCGCCATACATTTCGCCGGCACGATCCGCTATCCGGACGGGACGTACGCCGACGGAACGGGATTTGCGAAGGGCAAGGCACCGCAAAAGAGAGAGCCTCCCGACACCCCGATGGGCAGGCTTTACCGTGAGCACATCAGCTTCATCAAGTCCAAGAACGTCAAGGGGATTCTGAATCAATACGCGGAAGATGCCCTGTTGATCGGCACACTCACGGAGGGCCGTAAGCCGCGCTATGTGCGAGGCCGGGCCCAGCTCGAGGATTTCTTCACGGGCAATTTCATGGGCCTCAAGAGCCTGAGCTCCCGCATCGACCAGTGGGCGGAGTCCGAGAACACCCTCATGATCGTGGAGAGCGTCGAGGTGGTCACCACCGATGGCCCGACCGTCGCTATGAGCTTCTATGACAACTGGGTGCTGGAGAAGGGAAAGATCGCCGTGCATTTCGCGGGCGTCGTGCGTTATCCGGACGGATCGTATGCGTGAGGGGTTGAAGCTCAAGGGCAGGAAGATTGCCATCCTCATGGAAAGCGACTTCTACGAAAAGGAAATCTTCTATTATCGCATGCGATTTCCCGAGGAGGGAGCCGAGCTTCACTTTCTGAGCCGGCTCTGGGGCCAGGAGATGCTGACGTTCAAGGGCCACGAGTACCACATCCCCTTCGAGTGCCGCGAAAGCTTCGAAAACATGGATGACGCGACGCTCCGAAGTTACTCCGCGCTTATCGTCCCATCCGCGATGGTCTCCGACAGGCTGCGCTACACGGAGGATGTGAACGAGATCCCCCCCGCCACGAAGCTCTTGAAGCGCGCGTTCGCCGAAAAAGGGATCATCAAGGGGATCATTTGCCATGGCATGTGGCTGGTCGCCCCGGCGCCAGAGCTGGTGCGGGGCCGCCGTGTGGTTGCCCACAACAATCTGATCGGTGATGTCAGGAACATGGGAGCCATCTATACGAACGAGGATGTCGTGGTCGACAACGATCTGGTCACCGCTCGAACCGGCGACCACTGTCACCTGTTTGCGCGGACAATCATCGAGATGCTGGCCGCGGAGTAAGGGAGAACGATCGATGCCGCCACTCAGCTTTTCCCACGTCTCGCTCAACTGCAATGATCCCCTCGCGGTGGAACGGTATTACAGCAGGCACTTCGGATTCACCCGTGCCCGTGTGATCCCGCTCGGCCAGCAACAGATCGTCTTCATCAAATCGGGCAGCATGTATATCGAGATATTCAACGCCACCGAAAACAGGCCGGTTCCCGCTGCAGGGAAGGACGGGCCCGGCTATCCCGGCGTCCGCCACATCGCGTTCAAGGTGGACAGCGTCGACGCAAAGCTCCGTGAAATGGGCAAGGATGCGCGGATCACCCTGGGCCCGCTGGATTTCGACGATTTCATTCCGGGATGGCGTACCGTCTGGGTGGCGGATCCCGAAGGAAACGTCGTCGAGATAAGCCAGGGTTACCTGGATCAGCCGAATCCGCCGCAGCTGGATTTCGCCAGGTAGGGAAAAGAGGAAAGCCATGGGAAATACAATGTCATTCACCTTTTCGGACACACTCGCGGGCTATGTCTCCCGTTTCGACGAGAAAACCGATACCCTCGTACTTGCAACGACGGACGGCCGAAATTTCCAGGTCCATCTCAAGGGCAACACCTACGCCCAGGTGATCCGAAACCTCGAGCAGCCCTATCAGGACTGCACCCAGCAGATGCGAAGCATGCTCGTGCCCGGCCGCTACCTCTACGTCTACGGGGTCTACTATCCCGAGCACGGGGAGTTCACCCTGGAGGCGCAGTACCTGGTGTTTCCCGGGCGCAAGGACGGGGAGTTCCTATTCGAGAAGCAGGATTGGTGGATCAGGCAGATTGCCTCCATCGGCAACTTCTGGCTCAAGGCACAATTCGGCGGCCGCCCGGTGGACTATCGCAACTACCGCACCACGATCAAGCTTTCCGGAGAAAAGGAAACCGACAACTTCCGCCAGGAGACAGACACCATCTCGCGGCTGGTCTATGGATTTGCCACCGCGTATCTCTTGACGGGAGATGACCGCTACCTGGAAGGAGCCGAGAAGGGTACCGCGTACCTCAGGGAGCACATGCGCTTCTATGACTCGGATGAACGGATTGTGTACTGGTATCATGGCATCGACATTCGGGGCGACCGGGAGGACAAGGTCTTCGCTTCCGAGTTCGGCGATGACTTTGACGCCATTCCCGCCTATGAGCAGATTTACGCGCTTGCGGGCCCCATTCAGACCTACCGCGTCACCGGCGACCCCGCGATCCTCCGTGATGCCGAAATGACAGTCGATCTTTTCGACAGGTTTTTCCTGGACAAGACCAAGGGGGGCTATTTTTCCCACCTCGATCCCATCGCTCTCGATGCGCGAAGCGACGCCCTGGGCCCGAACAAGGGCAAGAAGAACTGGAACTCCGTCGGCGATCATGCGCCCGCCTACCTGATCAACCTGTACCTTGCAACCGGCGAAAAGCGCTACGCCGATTTCCTC
Organism: Spirochaetia bacterium; assembly: GCA_049511935.1. Classification (GTDB taxonomy): domain Bacteria; phylum Spirochaetota; class Spirochaetia; order SZUA-6; family Fen-1364; genus Fen-1364. The sequence continues at coordinate 2,557 of JBEKXR010000121.1, forward strand.
GAGTACACCTTCGACACAATCGAGCAGCATTTCCCGGACTATGAGCACAGTCCATTCGTGCAGGAGAAATTCCACGAAGACTGGTCTCACGACACACGGCACATGTGGCAGCAGAATCGGGCCGTCGTGGGCCACAACCTGAAGATCGCCTGGAACATCATGCGCATGAACAGCCTCAAGCCCAAGGACGGGTATGTGGCGCTGGCGCGAAGGATCGGCGAGGAAATGCCGAAGGTGGGCATGGACAGGCAGCGCGGAGGATGGTACGACGTCATGGAGCGGCAGCTCGGGGAAGGACAGGAGCTGCGCCGGTTTGCCTTCCACGACCGCAAAGCATGGTGGCAGCAGGAGCAGGGGATTCTCGCGTACCTCATCATGCACGGGGTGCTCGGGGACGAAGAGTATTTGAAGCGGGCTCGAGAATCATCCTCTTTTTATAACGCCTTCTTTCTCGATCACGACGACGGGGCCACGTATTTCAACGTGCTGGCAAGCGGTATTCCCTACCTGATGGGCACGGAACGGTTCAAGGGAAGCCACTCCAGCAGCGGCTACCATACCACCGAGCTCTGCTACCTGGCCGCCGTGTACACGAACCTTCTCATTACACGCCAGCCCATGGATTTCCACTTCAAGCCCATCCCGGGCGGATTCCCACGGAACATCCTGCGCGTCTCCCCCGATATTCTGCCGCCCGGCAGCATCCGCGTCGCAGAGGTGTGGGTGAATGACGAGCCTTACAAGAGCTTTGACGGTGAGAACCTGACCGTGAAGATCCCGGATACGAAGGATGCCCCACGCATAAAGGTGAGGCTGGTCCCCAGACAGAAGTAGGAGGGGAAGAATGGAAGTCAACGTCAGGACTGTCAAGAAGGTCATGGTTGTCGAGCTTACAGGCGAGCTGGACGGGAAGACCGCGCCCGAAGTCCAGGAGAAAATCCTTCCTCAGTGTCAGCCAGGCGCCAAGGTCCTTCTCGACATGAGCAAAGTGCCGTACATGTCGAGCGCGGGCCTGCGGATGCTCCTTTCCCTGTACCGCCAGGTGACAGGCAAGGGCGGCAGTATCGTGCTTTCTGGTGTCGTCGAAGAAATTCGGGACACCATGTCCGTCACGGGATTTCTCAAGTTTTTCGTCATCCACAACACGGTTGAGGAAGGCGTGGCGGCGCTCGGAGGATAGGAAAAGTGGACCGCATTGACGTCTACCCCACCCACCAATATGAGAGCTTCAAGCTCCGTCCGGGTCGCGCCTATCCATTCGGCGCAAACATGGTGCCCGGCGGCGTGAATTTCGCGATCTTCTCGAAATACGCGAACTACTGCGTGCTGGTTCTTTTCGAGAAGGGGAAACCCAAACCGCTGGCGGAAATACCGTTTCGCGGCGTGTTTCAAAAACCCGGAACAGGGGAACCCGTGTGGGCTGATTTCAGGGTCGGAAACGTTTTCTCCATGGTCGTCTTCGATCTCGACTACGAAAACATCGAGTACGGGTTCCGCATGGACGGACCGGGGCCACGTCCTGAAAAAGGAAAGCCGGCGCTGCACCGGTTTGATCCTTCCACAATTCTCATGGACCCGTACGCGAAGGCCGTCGGCGGCCGGGACACCTGGGGCGAGAAACCGAACTGGGCTGATGAGTACCCACACCGCGCTCGGATCGTGCAGGACGATTTTGACTGGGAGTCGGATCGGCCGTTGGAGATACCGACCGAGGACCTGATCATCTACGAGATGCACGTGCGCGGTTTCACGCGTCATCCGTCGTCAAGAGCGAAGCATTCGGGCACATTCGCGGGAATCCGTGAGAAAATTCCGTACCTCAAGGAGCTCGGCGTCAACTGCATCGAGCTCATGCCCATTTACGAGTTCGACGAGTTCGAGAACAGCCGCCCGAACAAGGATACGGGCGAGCAGCTGCTGAACTATTGGGGCTACAGCACGGTGGGCTTCTTTGCGCCCAAAGCCGGATTTGCCGCCTCCGGAAAGATGAAAGACGGCACGATGGTAGCGGACGAGCTGAAGACCCTGGTGACAGAGCTGCACGAAAACGGCATCGAGGTCATCCTGGACGTCGTTTTCAATCACACGGCGGAGGGCAACGAAGAGGGGCTCGCCATTTCCTTCCGGGGGATCGACAATGCGACCTACTACATGCTGACCCCGGAGGGCTACTACTTCAATTTCAGCGGCACAGGAAACACCCTGAACTGCAACAACCCGATCGTGCGAACTATGGTGCTGGAGTGCCTTCGCTACTGGGCCGCCGAGTTTCACATCGATGGCTTCCGCTTCGACCTTGCCGCCATCCTCGGCCGCGACCCCTGGGGAGCGCCTCTTGCCAATCCGCCGCTCCTGGAGACTCTGGCGTTCGACCCGATTCTGGCCAAATGCAAGCTCATTGCCGAGGCCTGGGACGCGGGCGGGCTGTACCAGGTGGGATCCTTTCCGGCCTACGGCCGCTGGGCGGAATGGAACGGCAAATACCGTGACACAGTCCGCCGCTTCCTGAGGGGAGATCCGGACCAGGTGGGGGCAATGGCTCAGCGGCTGCAGGGCTCCCCGGACCTGTATGCACAGGGGGGACGCGGGCCGACAGCTTCCATCAACTTCGTCACCTGCCACGACGGCTTCACCCTGGCCGATCTCGTCTCATACGACGGGAAGCATAATGAAGCCAACGGAGAGAACAACAACGACGGAGCCAACGACAACGATAGCTGGAACTGCGGCCGGGAAGGCCCCACCGATGACCAGCAGGTGAACGACCTGCGCAGAAGGCAGATGAAGAACGCTCTTGCGATGCTGATGGTCAGCCGCGGAGTCCCGATGCTGCTCATGGGCGATGAGATCGGCCGGACGCAGCGGGGCAACAACAACGCGTACTGCCACGACAATGAGTTCAGCTGGCTCGACTGGACGCTGCAGAAGTCCAACGAAGAGATATTCCGCTTCGCGCGCACGTGCATTGCATTTCGCAAGGCCCATCCGGTTCTGAGAGGCAGCACGTATTTTCGAAATGAGGACTATGCCGGCAGCGGCTTCGCCGACATCACATGGCACGGAACGCGCGCGTGGAAAGCCGACTGGTCCCGCGACAGCCGCGTCGCGGCCTTCATGCTGTGCGGCATGCATGCGAAGAATGCGACGGTGAAGGACGATACCATCTACGTGGCCATGAACATGTATTGGGAGTCTCTTCCTTTTGAGCTGCCGGAACTGCGCCAGGAGACATGCTGGCGCGTCTTTGCCAACACCGGCGCGCCTTCCCCGCAGGATATCTGGGAGCCGGGCGCAGAGCCCGTGCTCTCCGATCAACGGCAGTTCATTGTCGGCGCGCGGTCGGTTGCCATTCTGGTAAGCGGCTCTTCCGCCGTCGGCAGCAAGGCGAAGTGAGAAGGAGAGGGGGAACAATGGCTTTCAATGTGCGCTTTGAGATGCTCGACAAAGGCATTGCCAGGATCACCCTGGCGGGGGAACTCGACGCCGGCACGGCCCCCCAGTTCCAGAAGGAAGTGGAGAAGGCGACCGCGGAGAACGCCAAGCGGCTCGTCCTTGTCGTCTCCGATCTGGAATATATCGCGAGCGCCGGCCTGCGGGTCCTCGTCTTTGCAAAACAGAAGATGGGACGGCAGGTCGACGTGTACGTCGTGGGCGCTCAGGAACAGGTGATGGACACGATCCGAAAGACGGGTCTTCACAACAGCGTCATTTCAGTGAAAAGCTACGACCCCGCCGTGATCGAGAACATCTGAGCGCGGAGTCGGGTCGAGAGGGGTGACTATGGAGACCCTGGTCGTTCCCGCCAGCCTCGACTCCCTCGAGGCAATAAGGAAGCATGTGCAGAAAGCGGCCGCCGACGCTGGTTTGGAGAAAAAGGATTCGTACCGCCTCCTGCTTGCTGTCGATGAGGTGGCGACCAATATCATCACGCACGGTTACCTTGAAGCCGGCATCGAAGGCAGGCTCGAGGTGAAAGCCGAGGTCGATGGCGAGCACCTGACGATCGCCCTGGGCGACTCGGGGCCCGCATTCGATCCGACACAGGTTTCAGAGCCGGATGTCAATCAGCCGGTGGAGGAGCGCAAGGTCGGAGGCATGGGCCTCTATCTGGCGATCAGAAATGTAGACCATTTCAAGTACCAGCGCGTGGGAGATCAGAACAGGAACATTTTCATCATGAAACGAAAACAAATGCATTCCGGAGGCAATGGATGAGTGTATCACGTTCCCCAGCCCATGCGGCTCGGAAACGAGCCATCGACAGGACGGGGAGTGCCGGCAGGGAGCACGGACACGGGCGGCTGATAGTGCTCGGGAGCAGCCGGGAGCGGACAGATTCTCTTGCCTCTCTCCTCAAGGACCTGGGCTATGCGGTCGAGTCGGCGCAGGAAGAAGCCGGTGCATTCGAGCTGCTGCGGGCGGGGAGCTGCGATCTGATCCTGGTGGAGCTCGCGCTTGCGAAATCCGACAGATACGGGCTTTTGAAGCGACTCAGCTCAACCCCGACCGCCGATCGCGCTCCCATCATCGTCTTCGGCGCCGCGGATGAGGTCGCGGGCGGCGACAGGTGCCTTCAGAACGGTGCGGAGGACTACCTGACGGAGCTCCTCAACCCGGCAGTCGTCGCGGCGCGGATCCAGGGGCACCTTTCCCACCGGCGTCTCGTGCGCACGCTCGAGTCGTCCTCTGAGGAGCTTGCAGGTCTCAGGAAGCTTTCCGATGATTTCACGAAAGTGATCATTCCCATCGGGATTGCGCTGTCGGCGGAGAAGGACCCGGACCTCCTCATTGAGAAGATACTGGTGGAGGCGAAAGCGGTCTGCAATGCAGACGCCGGGACACTCTATCTCCGAACGGAAGATGATTGCCTAAGGTTCGAGATCATGCACACGGATTCCCTCAAGATCAACATGGGCGGGCCAAGCGGACCGGAGATACTTATTCCGCCTCTCCCCATGCACGATCCGGCGAGCGGCGCGCCGAATCACCACAATGTCGCGACGCATGTCGCCCTGGAAGGGATATCGATCAACATCCCTGACATCTACAATGCGGAGGGCTTCGATTTCACCGGTACCAAGGCTTTCGATCAGCGCAACCACTACCGCTCGATATCGAGCCTGACTGTCCCGTTGAAAAACAACGACTTGAAGGTCATCGGTGTGCTGCAGCTCCTGAACGCACAGGATCCCGCCACCGGAAAAGTGAAGCCATTCGATACGTACTTGCAGCAGATCGTGGAGCTGCTTTCCTCACAGGCAGCCATCGCCCTGAGCAATCAGATACTGATGCACCGGGAAAAGAAGCTGCTGAAGTTCGAGAACGACCTGCAGATAGGCCGCAAGATCCAGACGGACTTTCTGCCTGACAAGCTGCCGCAGCCTCCTGGTTGCGAGGTGGTATCCTGCTTCCACCCGGCACGAGAGGTGAGCGGGGACTTCTACGACGCCTTCCTGCTGCCCGGCAGCAGCCATATGGGTTTCGTCATCGCGGATGTCTGCGACAAGGGAGTTCCCGCGGCACTCTTCATGGCCGTGATTCGCAGCCTGATACGGGCTTTCTCCGAACAGCATGCTTCTTTCGGGCTTCCAATCCTGGCGGACCACAGAACATCGGCCCCCAACTCTGTTGAGCACAGGCTGGCGACCCTGTTCCAAGATCTCAACGCTCTGAACACCGTCGTGATGGCCAACAACTACATCGCCCGCACGCACGCAAACCTCAACATGTTCGCCACCCTCTTCCTCGGCGTGCTCGATCCTGATACGGGCTTGCTGACCTATGTCAACGGCGGGCATGAGGCACCGGTGATTATCGGGGCCAGCGGGATAGAGAATCGCCTGGGACCGACAGGACCCGCGGTGGGGATGATGCCGGATTCGAAGTTCGAGCTCCAACAGTACCAGCTGAAAGACGGAGATATCCTTTTCGCGTACACCGACGGTGTCCCTGAGAGCCGCAATCGAACCGGTGGATTTTTCACTGAGAAGAAACTATTCGCCTTGCTGGGACAACCTGTCGCCTCCGCTGCGCAGCTTGTCCAGCGCGTCGAGTCGGGTCTTCATGACCACATCGCCCAAGCCGACCAATTTGACGACATCACCATGATCGCAATACGATGGTCAAGCCAGCCCCCTGGGGCGTCCTGAACCGGCCCTCCGGCAGGGGAATTTGGTCGCTGCGCCATCTGTGAGTTTGTCTCTCCGGTCTAGATCACGTAGTTCTCGGCGGGCGGGCCGATCTCGCGGGCCTCATTCGCCATCGCGGCCAGCGTGAAAGAGGAAAGAGTGCTCACGATGTCATCGCGCAGCTTCCGCCAGACGCGCGTGGCCACGCAGGTCGTGGCGCGGTCGCATCCGGACGGGTCGTCGCCGCACTCCGCGGGGCTTGCGCCCGCCACGGGGTCGACGCAGGGCACCGGCGCAATGGCCCCCTCGATCGCCTCCACCACGTCCTTCACGGTTATAGCCTCAGGCGGGCGTGCGAGGGAATAGCCCCCGTGCGCCCCCCGCTGGGAGACGACGAGGCCGGATGACTTCAGGGGAATGATGATCTGGCCGAGGTACTTTTCCGATATCCCTTCCCGGCGCGCGACGTCCTTGAGGAGCGAGCTGCCCTGACCGTAGTTCAACGCCAGGGCCACCATGAGTCTCACCCCATAGCGGCCCCGGGTCGACATCTGCAGGGACAT
>JBEKXR010000122.1:0-9246 GCA_049511935.1 Spirochaetia bacterium
CCCGGAAGCCGTGGAGGATCGCGTTCTCCACGAAGGGCTGGAAGAGCAGTTTATGGATATGGCAGGCGCGGGCCGCGGGATCGAGGTCCAGCTTGAACTCGAAGGAGCCCTTCAGCCGCGTCTGCTGGAGGGAGATGTAGTTCCTCAGCCAGGCGACTTCCTGCTCGATCTCCACGATTCCGTTGCTGTTGTCGATACCGTAGCGGAATATCTCGGCCAACATGCCGATCGCGTTGCTGATCTCGAACTCGTTGCGATCGATCGCTATCCAGTTGACCATGTCCAGCGTGTTGTAGAGGAAATGTGGATTGACTTGGGCCTCCAGGGCGGCGATCTCGGCGTTCCGTTGCTTCGTCGAGGCGGTCTGCACTTCCTCGAGCAGAGCGCCGAGCTTCGCGATCATGATGTTGAAGTTCGCCGCGATCTCGTCGATCTCCAGCGGCATCTCCTTGTCGTTTTCGATCCTGCCTGAAAGATCACCGGCTGCTGCCGCATTCATGGCGGCCACCACGACGCCGATCGATCGCGTGAGGCGTCCGGTAGTAAGGAAGATGATCGCAAAGAGCACCGCGACCGAGGACAGGATCACGATGATCGTGATCCGCTGCTGGCTCGATACCTCCTGATACATCACGCTCTGATTGCGCGCCGCGATGATGCTCCAGCCCGTTTTCGCATCCTGCAGCTCGTAGAGTGACAGCCTCTTGGAGCCCGGGCCGCTGCCGCCCGATACCATGCGTTTGATCGCATCTCTGCGTAGCAACGAATCAGCTGGAAGATCGAGCCGCGTCCCAACCAAAGACTTGTCGGGATGCGAGACGACCGTCCCGTCGCGAGCGAGGATGAAGACTGAGTCTTCCACCGTGCCGCCGGAGGCGGGATCCAGCCGCTCATCGCAAATCTCGCCGAGCATCCTCTCGTCGACCGAGAGGATGACAACGCCGTTCTTCGTCCAGATATCCTTGTAGTCGATCAGGCGATGCGCCAGATGAAAGAGGTAGTATTTCTTCGGCGTAGAGAAGGAGGCGAGCTGCGTAGGAAACACGCGCGTCTCGTTCCCCTCGATCACCGACTGGTAGAGCCGGGACGGCCGGCCTCCTGCAGTGTCGAGCCAGGAGGTCTTGGTGTTGTAGCCAGTCAGCAGATCATCGAACACCATCCTTCCGCTGCTGGTTACGACGACAATCGACTGCACATAGGGCATGGCGTAAGCGTAGGAATGCAGCGCCCGGCGCAGCTGGCCCGAATAGAACTCCTGGTTCTCGCCGTCGTTCACCTTGTTGACCAGGTCGATGACGTGATCGTCGGTGTACATCTGATGGAGGAGATCCTCATAAAAATCCAATTTCGTCCTGATTGTCTTGCGAGTCTGCACGAGATTGACATTCTCGAGGGCGTCAATCTTGTTCTGGAGCTTGTCCGCCGTGTTGTAGTAGGACACGATCTGAATAACGATCACCGGCATGATAGATAGAATGCAGAAGGAAACGATCAGCCGGTACCTGAAGCTTCGCTTCGCCGACATAAAGCGAAGCAGAGAAGGCATCCGCATGGTGCGTACATTATGCCATTTCTTGGGCAAAACGCAAGGAAAACGACGGGGCGCCCGTCACAGCTCGATGTTCGAGCCGAGAGCGGACGAACGGAAGCCTTCGTAGCGCTCATCAAAGACGAGCGTGGCGCATCGCGAGAGGTCCATTTCATCCGTGCAGGCAATGGGCTCAGGATAAAATGGGATGACCGCGCCGCTGCGGACGTACAGCGGCAGCCGCGACAGAGGCTGTTCGACGCGCCCCAGGGTCACCGGGCCCTGGATCCGCTCGCCGGTCCAGAAGTCGATCCATTCGCCGGCGGGAAGGTACACGCTTCTCGCCCCGGTGGCATTGATGATCGGAGCAACCAGGAACGTCCCGCCGCAATAGAAGTCGTCCTCGATCGTCCAGGCGACCGGATCCTCTTCATGATGAAAGACCAGCGAGCGAAAGATCGGCAGACCGCTGGAAACGGCCTGTTCGGCTTCCCGCAGTAAGTAGGGAATCAGCGCGTAACGCAGCTTCAGCCATTCGCGCACCACGCCTGCCACGGCAGGGTACTCCCAGGGCTCGCGGACGGAAGACCCGTGGAAGCGGAGGTGGGACGTGAACACACCGACCTGGGTCCAACGGACGAACAGCTCATCCGAGGGGCGGTCGTTCATGAAGCTGGGGAGGGAATGAAATCCCGGGACGTCGTGGCTCCAGAACGCAAAGCCCGAGATCCCGATCTGCAGCCCGCCGCGGATCGTGGCGGCAAGCCCGTTCCTGGTGCCACCGCGATGCAGTCATGCGCCTACGTCGGGCTTCGACTGCGAGGGGTACGAGGGGCGGCGGCAAGTTTCACGGGCTTCGGCCTACCAGCTTTCCTTGTAATGGCTGTTCGCTCGGAACTGTACGTGCGGTAGGGGATCGCAGGGGTTCTCAAGAAGCCGTACACCCTGGCAAAACTGCGGGGATTGATCACAAGGATTCTCGGAACACCATCGCGCCATGGTAACCGAAGAACGTACTCAACACATCGGCACTCAAAAGAGAGGGTACCGGAAGGTCATCCGCGTTTCGGGGAAGCTTGATGAAGCTGAGGTACATCGCTGATTGTCTTTGACTATGCGGTCGTATTCAATGAGGCATCAATCCGACTTTTCTCGGCTCCTCTTTTCCAGATATGGAACCCGTATTCAGCATTCCGGCCGCCTCCATCGGCCTTATGCCGGCAAGACGGAACTGCGGATATACAAATACGGGGACAGGAAAGTCTCGATGCTTCTTCGCATGTTCGAAAAGCGTTTCCGCGGCTATCGGGCCATGGGGTACGTTCGTGAAAGGTACGGTTCCGAAACAAAGGAAGAGAACGAAGCGCAAGTGACAAAGGAAGAGTAAGCACCGCCATTCAGCGTCTCCCTCGCGTCTCGAGCGAATGATCTCAGGTGCTATTTTTGACTGCTACGACGATAGGAAGCAGACGATAGGCTTTTTCCACATGATCACAGAGGATATCCGCCTGCCGTTTACGACGATCGTGCTCGGCCTGACATTCGGCGTAAGAAAAATCGATCTCAACGACGCCGCAGGGCTTGGTGAAACATGCGAAGGCGGGCGACCGTACGCGACTTTGAGCACAGGGGTCTTTGCAGAGCCTGTTGCGCGATTCGCGCTTCATGGTTAGGATGAGCAGTTGGAGGTTCGTTATGGTCGATGTGTTGCAGAGAAGGCTTGACGCGATTGTCGCCGCATGCGCGCGCCACGGCGTGGCCCGGTTGGATGCCTTCGGCTCGGCACTTCGTCAGGACTTCAAGCCTGGGGAAAGTGACCTTGACCTCCTGGTCGACTTCAGGCCCATGGAAGCCTACGCGCGCGTCGAAGCCTACTTCGGGCTCTTGGACGAATTGAGGGCGTTGTTGCAGGGGGACATCGATCTTGTCATGGTCGGCGCAGTCAAGAACCCCTACCTCGCCCGTAACATAGAGCGCACAAAACAGTTGCTCTATGCCGCGTGACGAGCGCGCCTATCTCGTGGACGTCATCGATTCCTGCGAGGCGATCGAGGTCGCTGTTTCGGGCCTTGATCTCTCCGCTTACACGGCGTCTCGGCTCGTTCGCTCTTCAGTGGAGCGGGAGTTCATCATTATCGGCGAGGCCATCGCGGCACTTTCGCGCGCGGCGCCCCGCACATTCGAGGTGATCACGAACGCTCGAAGGATCATCGATTTCCGGAACCAGCTCACCCATGAATATCCGACCGTCGACGACGCTCTCGTATGGGCGATCGTCGAGAAGGACGTGCCGTTGTTGAGGCGGGAATGCTCGGTGTTGCTCAGGGAAGCCGGCAGCCAAGAAGAGTGGGAATAGGCGCCGCCCATCACTCTCGTCTTTCCCAGGCGCGCTGAAAGCCCGGTTGCTGAGATTGAACCCCATTCTCCATCGAGGGTTCCATTACGGCTTGCGCGGGAACGCAATCGAGATCCATCACACCGCGTGAACCTCCATGCAGCTGCCGCGCTCCACGGAAATGAAGGCCGTGGCAGCCCGTGCCGGTATCGAGAGTTTGCAGGGGAGCACGTCAAGAGCGGTGCACTGTGCTGGAATGTTCGTTAGTGCAGCCTGCCGAGTCTGTTACATTATCTGTGACATTATTCTTTTCACAGTCCTGACAAGTCATTACAAGTCCCTGCAAGATCTCTTGACACATTTTCTTACTCCCGAGACACTTACTGCAAATAGATGCGTCCTGCTGCAGGCCCTTGCAAGCTCCAAGAATGGATAGTGCCAGTTTGAGGGGCTAGTGCCCGAAAGGGTGTGCTGGTTCAAGTCCAGTCCGCAGCAAAGATAACCCTTTGATTTAAAAAGAATTAGCGAATAGGCCAAGAATCGCCTTTTCGAGCTGAGAGCCCAACTGTTACATTATTCCTCCAGCGCGACCTTTCCCGCATCAATCAATACAAGGCTTTGCAAACAGGGACAAGCATTTACAAATCGCCTGGTGCCCCACTAGTCTGAGAAACTAGTGAAAGCATTCAAGCGTTCCTATAACCGATCCAAAACACGCCCAGAAGCTGCCAATTCTGCTCAATGCATTTCCCAACACCTGGCAAGCCGACTGTGCGCAGCACCGCATTTGAATGGGCTTCGTCAAAGGGGCACGAGCTGTAACCTGGGGTCGATCAACCTCATCAACTCCCCCGCCGCTCGGGGTCAACAGCACTTCGTCGCCGGTGGCAGTGCCACCGCACTTCTCCTCGAACACCTACTATCGGCGGCCCCGGCGCTCACCTGATCGCATCACTCCGTCACGGTGCCCGACGGCGTCGAGGTAGGCGTCGTGATGAAGTAGGGACGGGAGGCCGCCGCCTGTCAATCCATGTAGTAGCCGCCGTTGATGTTGACCGTCTCCCCGTTAATGAACGAGGAGTCATCGGAGGCGAGGAAGCAGATCAAGTGCGCGATATCCTCCACGGTGCCGAGCCGCCGGACGGGAATCGCATCGGCCGCCTTCTTCTTCTTGTCGTCGGTCCAGTATTTCATCATTTCCGTCATGACCGCGTGCGGGGCGACGCCGTTGCAGGTGACGCCGAAAGGGCCGAGCTGCCGCGCCACCGAGCGCGTGAGACTGATGACTGCTCCCTTGCTTGCGCCGTAGACGAAGACCGTGGAGTTGTCGCCGTTCTTGCCGGTGATGGAGGAGACGTTCACGATGCGGCCGTACTTCTGCGCCTTCATGATGGGAGTAACCTCGCGGATGGCGTAGAGGATGCCCTTCACGTTGATGGCCAGGGTCCGGTCAATGATGTCGTCGGTAGTTTCCTCGATGGTCCCCGGCAGCAGGAGCCCCGCGTTGTTCACCAGGATGTCGATGCGGCCCAGGTCCTTTTTCGTGCGAGCGATCAGCGCGTCCACCTGCTCACGGACCTGGATGTCGCAGACGTCCGTGAGGACCTTGCCGCCGGTGGCCTTCACCTGGCCGGCTGCCTCCTCGAGGCCCTTCGCATCGATATCGGTGATCATGACGGCCGCGCCGTCGCGCGCCAGCTCGATGGCGGTGGCCAGTCCCATTCCCTTTGCCGCCCCTGTGACGATGGCAACCCGTCCCGTGAAACGCGTACTCATCTCAGCTCTCTCCTGTTGTCAGATCTCGGTAATAGTCATCCGCTCGCCTTTGGCAGCGTTATCTCAGCCGCGTTCCAGTGCCATGATCTTGTTCACGCGCACCAGATGGCGGCCGCCGCCGAAGCGGGTCTGCAGCCACACTTTGGCCATCTCGCACAACTGCCCCGCGTCATGCAGCGGGCCGCCCAGCGAAAGCACGTTGGCATTATTGTGCTCGCGGCTGTTTATCACCGTCCGAAGGTCGTAACACATCGCTGCGCGGATCCCCTTGATCTTGTTCGCGGCCATGCAGCTTCCGATCCCCGCCCCGTCCATCACGATCCCGCGTTCGCAGTCGCCGCTCACCACCTTGCGGCACACCGCCACCGCGATATCGGGGTAGTCTACCTTCTCCGCGCCGTGGCACCCCACGTCAACCACCCGGTACCCGATGGTTTCCAGGTAGGTCTTCAGCACCTGCTTCTGGGTCACCGCCCCGTGGTCCGACCCCAGGGCCACGCTGCGCACGTTGTCCGTCTGGTTCATCCGCGGCCTCCGGCGGCGGCGTCCTCGATATCCACGCGGTCCACGATTCCGCAGATGGCCGTGCGGATGGTCATCGCCGACTCATCGCCGATCACCGCCCGGGCCGATCCTCCCTCATCCACCACTAGCACCAGGTCACCGATGCCCGCCTGCACGCCGTCCACGGCCAGCAGGCTCTTGCCCTTCGGTTTCCCCGAGGGGTCCACCGGCTGCACCACGAGGATCTTCTGTCCCCGGTAGTGCGGGTGCTTTTCCGTGGACACCACGGTGGCGGTCACGCGGGCCAGCGTCATGACGCCCCTCCCGGGCCGCTCACGCTCTGCCCCACGGGATTCACGCTGTCCACGATCCCGATGATCGCCGCGTCCCCCGGATTGAACCACCCGTTGGGATTCGCCTGCGCAGCTTCCTTGCCCGCCTCGAAGAACACGAGGTCCCCTTCTCCCGCCCGCACTGTGTCGAACGTCACGAGCGCCGGGCCGGCATCCTTTCGGTTCTCATCAACCGGCTGCACCAGGAGAAGCTTCAGGCCCTCGAAGCATTCCATCTTCTGCGTGCACACCACCCGCCCGATGACGCGTCCCAGCTTCATCTCTAGATGATCCTGAAGTAATCGACCAGCGTGCAGCGCCGTTCCCGCGTGAACGTGCGCGCCCGGGTAATGCCCTCTCCGGTCGGGCTTGCGATCGTGAACGAGGTGTAGCCCGCCCCGCCCTGGCCCAGCCCCGCGTAGCAGGGCCCGTTCTTCACGAAAAGCGAGCAGTTCATCACCTTGGCCATGCGGGACAGTTTCTCGATGTCGTACGAATGGATCATGGCCGTGTGACGGAACCCGTGCTCGACTTCCACGCCCAGGTCGATCGCCTCGTCCACGCTCTTCATCCGCACCAGCGGGAGCACCGGCATCAGCTGCTCGCTCCACACCAGCGGGTGATCACGGCCGACTTCCATGAGCAGCAGCTTCGTGCCCGCCGGCACGTCGATCCCTGCGGCCCTGGCGATGACGGCGGCATCCTTGCCCACCATGTCCTTGTTCGGTGCACTCTCCGCGCGCGGCCCGCGTGGGTTGGGGATCACCAGGCGCGTCACCGCATCGATCTGCGGCCCCGAGAGCTCGAAGGCCCCGCTGGCGCGCATCTCCTGCTTCAGCCGATCGGCGATGCTCTCCACCGCCAGTACTTCTTTCTCGCAGATGCACACCACGTTGTTGTCGAAGCTGGCTCCGGCCACGATGTCGCGCCCGGCCTTCACCACGTCCGCCGTGGCATCCACCACGCACGGCGGGTTTCCCGGCCCCGCGCAGATGGCCCTTTTCCCACTGGCCATGGCGGCCTTCACCACGCCAGGCCCGCCGGTGACCACCAGGATCGAAACCCCCGGGGCCCGCATCAGCGCCCCGGCGCTCTCGATCGTGGGCTCGGCCACCGCGCAGAGAACGTTCTGCGGCCCCCCGACACCGCGGATGGCTTCATTCAACAGCACCACCAGCCGGTTGGAGATTCGCCGCGCGTTGGGGTGGACGTTGAACACCACCGCGTTGCCCGCCGCGATCATCCCGATGGAATTGCTAGTGATCGTGGCAATCGGATTCGTAACCGGCGTGATGGCACCGATCACCCCGTACGGCGCCCGCTCGGTCAGCGTCAGGCCGTGCTCGTCGGAAAACGCGCTCGGGCCGACATCCTCCACCCCGGGAGTCTTCTGCGCGGCCAGGGCGTTCTTCACCTGCTTGTCCCGCACGTTGCCCAGGCCGGTCTCTGCCACCGCGTCCCGGGACAGGGACTCGTTGTTTGCGATCACGGCCGCGCGCATCGCCTCGATCATCGCCTTGCGCGTATCCAGCGGCAGGGCCACCAGCTCGCGCTGCGCGGCCCCCGCCGCCCGCACGGCGCTGTCCACGTCGGCGAATACTCCGCAGCCCAGGGACGCGGAAGAAGGCGAGGCTGCCACCCCCGAACCGAAGCCCGCCAACGCACCCGCCACATTGGGGCTCTTCAGCACCTCCTCCACGATGCGGCGGATCTCCTCAGCCTGCCCCATACACGACCTCTCCGCCATGATCGATGCTGTCCACAATTGCCACCACCAGAGTGTCCATCGGCCGATCGTCCGTGCGGTACGTCCAGCGGCAGCTACTCCCCTGCGTCAGAAGCACCACCTGCCCTCGGTTGGCCCCTACCATGTCCAGCGCGACCATGTATTCGCCTTTGCCAGCGCCTTTCTGGTCGCACTCCTCCACCAGGAGCCACCGCGCCCCCACAACGTTGTCCCTTCGGCGCGTGGCCACCACCGTGCCGCACACACGGGCCATGTTCATGTACCGGATCCCGCTGAACCGTCAGAGCCGTCTGACCCCTCGGCCGCCTTCTCGTACGTCACCGCCCCATCCTTCTCGATGGTGTCCACGATCGCGATGATCGTTGCATCCGAGGGCTTGCCCTTCGTGGTGTCGGTCATGCGCGCGCTGCTTCCCGTCACGTAGAACACGATCTCACCAGCGTTGGCCCCTACGCTGTCGATGCCCACCACGTAGTCACCCTTTCCCTTCAGCGTGACCGCGTCCACCTTTTCCAGGAGCAGCAGCCGCAGGCCCTGCAAGGAGTCGGGCTTGTCCGTGGACACCACCGTGCCCTTCACCCGCGCCAGTACCATCGCCGTAAGCCTTCGCTATTTCTTCGGGCTGCCCGCGGGATTGCGCCCCAGCGGGAGCGCCGCGTCCACGCTTTCGTGCGGCCGCGGGATGACGTGCACGCTCACGATCTCCCCCACCTTCTCCGCCGCCCGGCTTCCGGCTTCCACCGCCGCCCGGCAGGCGGCCACGTCCCCGCGCACGATGGCCGTCACGTATCCCCCGCCGATCTTCTCGAAGCCGACCAGGTCTACCTTGGCCGCCTTCACCATCGCGTCGGATGCTTCCACCATCGCGGCGAATCCCCGCGTTTCGATCATGCCCAGCGCGTCAAACTGAGTTTCCGCCATGCCCTGTTCTCCTTGTCGTTGCCGCCGCTAGATCCGGGCGGCGTTGGCTGCGATCTCTCGTCCCGTGAGGCTGGCCAGGCGCGCTTACACGGTCTTTCGCGCC
>JBEKXR010000123.1:0-9195 GCA_049511935.1 Spirochaetia bacterium
CGCAGATCGCTTGGACCCTGCCCGCGTGCACGAATAACTTGATGATGGTGAACCATCTTCCCTTTGCCCTGAAATTGGGGCCCAAATCGGTGAGGGTGAACTGAGATGCGTGAAAGGAGAGCGATCGGAATTTTCCTGCTGTTTTCTGCTCTCGTCCTGTTGACCACGTGTCAGTTGCAGTTCAATAAATCCACGGGCAATAGCCTTGCTCTGCGAATAATCGCCCCCGCAAACTCTTCAGTCGGAGCAAGAAGCACCCCTGCCCTCGGCACGAACGCGAAGGACTTGGGAGGTGGGACGAGCCTTACAGTGATGATTACTGCTCCGAATGGTTCGCAGCAGACGGTCTCCACATCCATAGGTGGAAAAACTAGCATTGATTTCTCATTTACTTTGACGTCGTCTGGTACGTATCAAGTTTCCGCTAATATGCTCGATGGATCTGGGAGCCTTCTTTCGACAGCGTCAACCCAGTTGACGGTGCCGACGGGAAATTACCCAGTAATCCTAAAAATGCCATCCAATTTGCTAAGTGCGGTACTCACCAGCTTCGGCTTCCCACTTCCACTCACCCCCCCGTTCAGCCCGACGATATACAGTTACAGCGTATCCCCTTACGTCTCGCCTTATACTTTGACGCTGACGACCGTGGATCCCAACGCGACAATCACCTCTGTGACAGAAAATGGAAATGCTGTTTTGCCATCCTCCCAAGGAGTTTATACGTTCAATGACTCTACCCTCCCCTTGCCTGTCATAATTGTGGTAACGGCTGCGGATGGGACCACCACGGAGACTTACACGGTGACGCTGTAGTATGAGGGCTAATAGAACTGATCGCCTAGCAACGCATACTGTGGGAGCTCAAAATTATGGGCGGCACCTCCGCGCGCTGAAGAAAAGGAGCCAACGTTGCTTTCAAAGCACCCCTCTGATTTCATAGTCCCCGCGGTCGTTGTTCTCCTCTTCGCCGCGCTTGGAATTGCCGGCATCGTGAGCCGCCTGGATGGAAACGTCTATGACCTTTTTCTGCGCGTACAGCCAACGGTGCGGGAGGATCCTTCGCTCCTGCTTCTCGACATCGACGACAACGCAATTGCAAATGTCGGGGAGTGGCCCTGGAGCCGCGACGTCATGGCCAACGGGCTCGTCCTGATGCGGGAGATGGGCGCCTCTTCGGTAGTCTTCGATATCGAATACGTCAGTGTGAGCCCCCACGGCCTGGATACTCAAGCTCTTACGAGCACCCTGCCGGATGCCTTCAGCCAGGAGTTTTCGCAGATCCAGGCGAACACGCAGGACCTCGTCGACAGTCTTCGCTCGGGCCGCATTCCCCTGAGGGACGCGGGAAAGTATGTCTCTGATCTTGGCGACCTGAACAATCAGGGCAAGCAGCGCCTGCTGGATGCTGTGCAGGGAGTCGAGCGTGACAATGATGCATACCTCGGCAAAGCAGCCCGCTTTTTCGGCAGCGCATACGTGACTGTGAACACCGAAATACCGGATGGCTCCGTGCCCAAAGATTCTGTCGGCTACGCCCTCAGCAATCTCTCACTGAAAAGCGTGGATGTACGGACGGACACAACGCCACGGACGGCGTCCCTGGTGCCAGCAATTCTTCCTATCGCGAAGGGCGCGGCGGGCGCGGGGTTTGTCAACGTGATTGTGGATCCTGACGGCGTGCACCGCAGGATCGACCTGATCAAGGCATACAAGGGCAGGTATTTCGCCCAGCTCTCCTTCAGCGCGCTTCTTCCGTGGCTCGGAAATCCAACGGTCGTGCTGAACAGGAACACAATCGTGCTCAAGGCCGCAAAGGTCCCCGGCAAAGGGACACAGGACATCACCATCCCCCTCACGTCGCAGGGCGCATTCCTGATCAACTGGCCTCACAAGGTGTACCTCAAGAGCTTCCGGCATCTCTCCTTCTACGCGCTGGTTCGCGAAAACCAGCGGGAATCCGATCTCTTGTACAACCTGAAGCTCATGGACCAATCTGGCTACCTTTCGTACGAAAAGGAGCAGCCGGGTCTGCTCAAGGCGTATGACGATGCGGATCGAATGAAGAAGGACATTCTGAATGGCGGAAGCACCGATCAGATCCAGGAGTACGTGAAAGCACGCGCCGCATTCTTCGACGAAGCTGGCAAATTCCTCAAGGGACACGCGCAGGATGAAATCCAAGCCGACATCGATAAGGGATTGGCGCAAAAAGGGATCACGGCGGAGCAAAAGAAGAATTTCGAGCAGATAAAAGCCCAGGTGCCCGACATATTCGACAAGACTCGAGGAGTCTATAATGACCTTTCAGATATCCGAGGCATTCTTTCGAAAAGCCTCCAGGGCGCTTTCTGCATCATCGGAGAGTCTGCGACCTCGACGACGGACCTCGGGGTGACCCCGTTTGCCAGCCAGTACGCGAACATGGGCCTCCATGCCGCCGTGGCGAACACGGTCCTCCAGGGCCAATTCCTCCGGGAAGTTCCCTGGTGGTATGGCCTTATTCTGGCAGCGCTGATTGCTATCGCAGCGACCTTTGCCATTCTCCGGCTGAACCCTGCGCGCTCAATCGTCGTGGGCGCTGCAATCGTGGTGTTCGTCGCCGGCTCCCTGCTGTTGGCTTTTCGGCAGACGGGTGTTTATTTCGAAGCCGTTTCGCCGGTGGGATCGGCGTTTCTCACCTTCATCGGCCTCACGGCGATCAAGTTTCTCCGTGCAGAACGGGAAAAAGGTCAGGTGCGGTCTGCCTTCTCTCAATACCTCTCACCGCATGTTATCAGCGATCTCCTGGCCGATCCTGAAAAGTTGAAACTGGGCGGCGAGGAAAAAGAGCTCAGCGCCATGTTCAGCGATGTGAAAGGCTTCTCAACAATCTCAGAAGTCCTCAAAGATCCGACCAAGCTGGTGACGCTTCTTAATGAATACCTCACCGAGATGAGCAACATCATCCTGGATTTAGGTGGCACGATCGACAAATATGAGGGGGATGCCATCATTGCCTTCTTCGGGGCACCGGTCGACCTTGTGGATCATTCCCGCCGCGCATGTCTGGCTGCCGTGCGAATGAGGCGTGCCGAAAAGCTGCTCAACGAACGCGTCATTGCCGAAAAGCTCGCCCCATCGCCTCTGCTCACACGGATCGGCATCAATACCGGCAGCATGGTGGTGGGAAACATGGGGACTCCCCAGAAAATGAACTACACGATCATGGGAAACGCGGTGAACCTCGCCTCCCGCCTCGAGGGAGTGAACAAACAGTACGGCACTTGGTTGATGATGAGCGAGCACACCTACGACACAGGCGGCGCAGACTTCTTTGTTCGTAAGCTCGACAGGGTCCGGGTCGTCGGCATCAACGAGCCCACCCGGCTCTACGAGCTGATCGAGGAAAAGGGCGCCGAGGAAAACACCGTCGCGCAGGCGGTGGAGGTCTTTCACGAGGGCATGCAGGATTTCGAGGCCAAGAAATGGAAGCTCGCGGCCGCGACTTTCAGACGCGTTCTGAAGATACTTCCCACGGACGGTCCGGCAACAGTGTACCTCAAGCGCTGCCAGGGGTTCATGCGGAAGCCTCCCGCCGACAACTGGGACGGGGTCTACTCCCTGACGACAAAATAGACGCTCCTCTCATTCATTCGTTTCCCCTTGCTTTCCTCCGCCCGATCTGGTAAGATCTGAGCGATTTCCACCCGCGTCCAACGGATCTTTCGGCCTGCGACCGTACCGCGATACTGCTCTCAGTAGCGAAAGGACCAGCCAATGGGCAACACAATTTCGACCCTGGTCAAAAAGTACAACGGGGATTCTACCCGACTCATGGACATGCTCATCGACATCCAGTCCGAGCGAGGTCATCTCTCTGATTGGACCATCGATCAGATTGCGAGACTGCTGGACATTCCGCGGGTCGACGTGGAGCAGACTGTTTCCTTCTACCACTTCTTCACCAAGGAGCCGCGCGGGAAGTACACCGTCTATCTGAACAACAGCGTGGTCGCCGGTTTCGCGGGCCGCGAAGCGGTGAAGCGCGCCTTCGAGGAGGCCGCCGGGTGCACCTTCGGGCATGTCTCGCCGGACGGGCTCATCGGGCTTTTCGACACCTCCTGCATGGGCATGAACGACCAGGAACCCGCGGCGCTCATCAACGAGCAGGTCTTCCCCTGCCTTAC
Organism: Spirochaetia bacterium; assembly: GCA_049511935.1. GTDB lineage: Bacteria > Spirochaetota > Spirochaetia > SZUA-6 > Fen-1364 > Fen-1364. Next base: position 4,170 of record JBEKXR010000123.1, read on the forward strand.
CGCCGAGAAGGTGAACGACCTGGTCGACGGCATGAGGGCGGGGAAGGACCTCGAAGCGCTCAAGGGAACGGAATACGGGGACGGGCAGAACGCGCACCCGCTGGTGCGGTCCCTCGTGCACAACAATATCATGCGGAGAGGGGACGTGATCTTCTCTGCCTACGCGCCCGGACGGTCGCTGCACAAGATCGCCACGATGAGCCCCGCCCAGCTCATCGCCCTCGTGAACGCCTCCAGCGTTCGCGGACGCGGAGGAGCCGGGTTCCCGACCGGTTTGAAGTGGGAGCTCGCGCGCAAGGCGCCGGGAGACACCAAGTACATTTTCTGCAATGCGGACGAGGGAGAGCCGGGCACGTTCAAGGACCGGGTGATCCTGACCGAGGTCCCCATGCTCGTCTTCGAGGGCATGGCGGTCGCGGGGTACGCGGTGGGGGCGAAAAACGGCATCCTGTACCTTCGCAATGAATACCGCTACCTGCGTGCGTACCTGGAGCGCACGCTCGAGGAGATGCGGGAGCGGGGTTTCCTCGGTTACGCGGTGGCCGGCAAAGCCGGCTTCTCCTTCGACATCAAGATCCAGTTCGGGGCGGGCGCCTATGTCTGCGGCGAGGAATCCGCGCTCATCGAATCCGCCGAAGGCAAGCGGGGAGAACCGCGCGACCGTCCTCCTTTCCCGGTCTCCAAGGGGTACCTGCAGAAGCCCACCGTCGTGAACAACGTGGAAACTCTGTGCGAGGTCGTGAAAATCGTGCTCAACGGGAGCGAATGGTATAACTCGATCGGCACGAAGGAATCCAAAGGCACGAAGGTGATCAGCGTGTCCGGGGACTGCGGGAAACCCGGCGTCTACGAGATCGCGTGGGGATTCACCGTGAACGATGTCCTGTCGATGGTGGAGGCCACGGACGTCCAGGCGGTCCAGGTGGGCGGTCCGTCCGGCTCCTGCATCGGCCCCGCCGAGTTCGGCCGCGTGCTCGCCTACGAGGATCTCGCGACGGGTGGGTCGCTCATCATCATCGGCGCGGCGCGCGACCTCGTGAAGGACGTGGTCCTCAACTTCGCAAGGTTCTTCCGCGAGGAGTCGTGCGGCTCCTGCGTCCCCTGCCGCGCCCTCACGGGCATGGCGGAGGTGGTTCTCGAGAGAATCGCCGCGGGAAGGGCGCGCCGCGCCGACCTCGACTCGCTCAAGGCGTGGTCCTCCATCATGCAGAAGAACCGCTGCGGACTCGGCCAGACTGCCCTCAACCCGGTGGTGACGACCCTGAAGAACTTCCCCGCCCTCTACGACGCGCTGGTCCCTGACCGCGACACGTCGATCAACCCCGGGTTCGACCTCGCGGCGGCCGTGAAAGACTACGCCGCGGCGGTGGGGAAGTAAGGAGACGGTCATGCCGAAGATCGTGGCTTTCACGATGGATGGGAAGAAGTGCCAGGCCGCGGCGGGCACGCTGCTTGTCGCGGCCGCGGTGGAAAACGGCGTCTACATCCCCACCCTGTGCAACTACCCCGGGATCCCGCCGAAAGGCGCCTGCCGGATCTGCACGGTGCGGATCAACGGGAGGCTCGCCACGGCGTGCACGTCGAGGGTGCTTCCTGACATGGAGGTCCAGGTGATCACGCCCGAGCTGGAGGATTTCCGCGCTTCGGTCGTGGAGATCCTCTTCGCGGAGGGCAACCATCTCTGCCCGTCCTGCGAAAAGAGCGGCTGCTGCGAGCTGCAGGCTCTGGGATACCGCTACCGCATGACGGCACCGCGGTTCCCGTACGCCTTTCCCAAGAGGGGCGTGGAAGCGTGGCATCCGAGGATCCTCAAGGATCACAACCGCTGCATCCTCTGCAAGAGGTGCATCCGCGGCATCCACACCTCACAGGGCAAGTCGCTCTTTGCCTTCGGCAAGCGTGGCGACCGGCTGGTCATCAACATCGATCCCGAGACCTCGCGCGACGCGAGCGAAGACCTCGTGCAGCAGGCGGTCGAGATGTGCCCCGTGGGGGCGATCCTCCGCAAGGGCAAGGGATTCGACGTGCCGATCGGCCGGAGAAAATTCGACCGGATGCCGATCGGGTCCGACATTTCCCCGTAGGGAGAGAGCTCTATGCCGCAGAAGAAGATCATCGCGACCGCATCCCTGGCAGGCTGTTTCGGGTGCCACATGTCGATCCTGGACATCGACGAGCGCATTCTCGACCTCGTGGAGCTGGTGGAGTTCAACAAGTCCCCGATCAACGACATCAAGTCGTTCACGAAGCAGTGTGACATCGGCCTCATCGAGGGAGGCTGCTGTAATGACGAGAACGTGCACACCCTCATCGAGTTCCGCAGGCACTGCACAACCCTCGTCGCGCTGGGCGAATGCGCGATCATGGGCGGCCTGCCCTCGATGCGCAATGAAATTCCTCTCTCAGAGTGCCTGAGAGAGGCCTACCTGGACGGGCCGACGGTAGCCGACGCAAATCCTGCGGGGATCGTCCCCGCGGACCCGGACATCCCCAGGATCCTGGACCGCATCTACCCGTGCCATGAGGTAGTGAAAATCGACTACTCGCTGCCGGGGTGCCCGCCGCGCGCCGATCTCATCTGGGAAGCACTCGTGGCGCTGGTGACGGGAAAAGAGCTCGTTCTCCCCTACGATTCGTTCAAGTACGACTGACCACAGGAGCCGAACAGATGAGCAGGAAGATCGTCATCGAACCCGTCACCCGCGTGGAAGGCCACGGCAAGGTCACGATTCACCTCAACGACGAAGGTGAGGTGGAGCAGAGCCGCCTGCACATCGTGGAGTTCCGCGGCTTCGAGCGCTTCGTGCAGGGCCGTCCCTACTGGGAAGCCCCGGTGCTCGTCCAGCGGCTGTGCGGCATCTGCCCTGTCAGCCATCACCTTGCCGCGGCAAAAGCCATGGACGTGGTCGTCGGAGCCGGAACCGGTGACGGACTCACCCCCACGGCCGAGAAAATGCGCCGCCTCATGCACTTCGGCCAGATCTTCCAGTCTCACTCGCTGCACTTTTTCCACCTCGCGTCTCCCGATCTGCTGTTCGGCTACGATTCCCCGCCCGAGACGCGCAACGTGATCGGGATCATCGCGGCAAACAGGGAGCTCGCCACACAGGCGGTGCTCATGCGCAAGTACGGCCAGGAGATCATCGCTGCCACAGCGGGGAAGAAGATTCATGGCACGGGAGCCGTGCCGGGCGGCATCAACAAGAACCTCTCGATCGAGGAACGAGACATACTGTTGAAGGGGCCGCACCCGATGAACGCAGACGCGATGGTGCAGTACGCGCAGGGCGCGCTGGATTTCTTCAAGGACTACTATTCGAAGCACAAGGAGTTCATCGACAACTTCTCCCAGTTCCCCTCGAACCATTTTTCTCTCGTGCGCCCCGATGGCGCCCTGGACTTCTACAACGGAGTCCTGCGCGCCGTCGACGCGGACGGCCGGAAGATCCTCCACGACGTGGATTGCCAGGACTACCTCGCGCACATCCGCGAAGAGGTGCGCTCCTGGAGCTATATGAAGTTTCCCTATCTCCGACATCTCGGCCCCGAGAAGGGGTGGTACCGCGTGGGTCCGCTCGCGCGGCTGAACACGGCCGATTTCATCCCTTCACCGCTCGCGCAGACGGAGTTCGAGGGGTTCCGGAAGGCGACGGGGGGCAAGCCCCACAACATGTGCCTGCACACACATTGGGCGCGCCTCATCGAAACGCTTCATGCCGCGGAGATGATCCGCGAACTTCTCCATGACACTGATCTGCAGGGCAGCGACCTGGTCGTGACGGGGAAAAGGGAGGCGGAAGGGATCGGCATCATCGAAGCGCCTCGAGGCACCCTTTTCCACCATTACCGGGTGAGCCCCGAAGATCAGATCGTGATGGCCAACCTGATCGTGTCCACGACGAATAACAATGAGCCGATGAACCGCGCAGTCAATTACGTGGCGAAGGCGCTCATGACAAGGGCGAAGGTGATCACGGAGGGCATGATGAACGCCGTGGAAGTGGCCATCCGGGCCTATGACCCCTGCCTGAGCTGCGCCACGCACGCGTACGGCTCAATGGCTCTGGCGGTCACCCTGTACAACGCTTCGGGCGATGTCATCGCGCAGCGCATCCGATAGGGCGCCGCAGCGCGTCCTCGTGTATGGCTACGGAAACCCTGGGCGCCAGGACGATGGCGCCGGCGTGCTGCTCGTCGAGGAGCTGGCCGCGTGGGCTCGGTCGGGCGAACGCCCCGGGCTCACGTTTGACAGCAACTACCAGCTGAATGCCGAGGACGCCCTCGCGGCGGCAGAGCAGGACGTCGTTATTTTCGCCGATGCCTCACGGGACCAACCGGAAGGCTTTCGCCTCCGCGCCCTCCACCCTTCCGCGGCCGTGTCTTTCTCCACTCACGCCATGAGCCCGGAATCCGTTCTGGCGCTCGCGCAGGAGCTGTACGGAGCGAGTCCCGCCGCATACCTGCTGACCCTCAGAGGCTGCGAGTGGGAGCCCAACGGCACGCTGACGGCCGAGGCGCGGAGACACCTCGAGGCAGCGAAGGCATTCATCATGCCGTTCCTCAACGGTTCTGTCGAAGGACTGACCGCGCTTACACGGCCCGCATGCGGCCCCCCTGCGGGCTGCTCTGCACTTCCGCGAGATTCAGGGTTTTCATGATCGGCGGAACAAAAGTTGCAAATCCTCCCCGCGAGCCTTTCGTCAGCCCGTACCAGCCGCCGACCGGGTTTTGAGGAGAGCGGGCCCACGCTTCGACGGTGCCGGAGGCAGTCCGCTCATGTTCATCTGCACTGCCGAGTGGCACCCAGCCACCCTTCTCCTTGAGCATTTCGTAGAGATCGTCGAGGCAGCGCAGGTGGTACCGCAATTCCCTCTCTCCTGTCAGGACGACGATTGACGGGGGATCGCGTGTTGTGTCTCGAAACGCCTTGAAATCGGTTCTCCCGTCCGGTGTTTTCAGCACCCACGGATTTCGGCGCATGCCGGGCAGCTCGAAAGGGTCTTTCTCCATGCTCCTCAAAGGCTAC
>JBEKXR010000124.1:0-9181 GCA_049511935.1 Spirochaetia bacterium
CAAGATCGCTCATCCACAGGCTGGTGCAAGCACCGCCTGGGTGCCTCATCGACCGCCGCCATCCTGCATGCACTCCACTACCATCTGGTGGACGTTGCCCAACGACAGGCCGAGCTGTCCCGACGGCCCCGGGCACATCTTTCTGACATCCTTACACCGCCGATGCTCCTGAACCGATGAATGGATCCGGAGCAGGTTCAGAAGGAGCTCGACAACAACGCCCAAGGGGTGCTCGGATACGTGGTGAGATGGATCGACCTCGGGATCGGGTGCTCGAAATTGCCGAACATTCGGGACGTGCACCTGATGGAAGACAGGGCCACGTTGCGAATCTCCAGCCAGCACATCGCCAACTGGTTGAAGCATTCGATCGTCACCAAGGATCAGGTGGTCGAGACTTTTCAGCGAATGGCAGCGATCGTCGACCGCCAGAATCGCGGGGATCCCGACTATCGACCCATGGCGCCCGACCTTGGGGGTGAGCCTCGCCTTTCAGGCTGCCCTGGATCTCATCTTCAAAGGCAAGCAGCGCCCACCGGATACACGGAGCCCCTGCTCCATGCCCGCCGCCGGGAAGTGAAGGCGACTCAGACAGGGACCCGTACCCACTAGGCCGGCACGGATGTGCCAAGAGCTGCGGATTCCTTAATCCGGTCGATTAACCTCATGACCGCGAGGGTCTGCTCGCGGGTGATCGGCAGTTCCTTCGAGCTTCGAACTGCCTCCACGAATGCAGGATAAAAGGCGTCCGTCAGCTCGGGGCCGGAGAAATCGAAATGCCTAGTTTCGGGAACGCCGTAAAACTCGCTTCGCAACTCCCCTTCGTTCCAGCTATCGGTGTCCTCGCCCCTGACATGGAATGTCCCCTTCGTTCCGACTACGCTCCATCGCGGCAACGGAATTCTGTGATTGTTGGACGCCTCGACACGGCAGGACAATCCGCCGTCGAAAGTGAGCTCGGCCCAGAAATGGTCGTCCACCTCCTCCGTCCAGACTTTCCCGCCCAGCCACGCATAGACGCAGACGGGCCGCGTCCTAGCGATGACAAGCAACTGGTCCACCAGGTGCGGCGCCCAGTCATTGAGCATGCCTCCGCCGTATCCCTTCTTGAGGCGCCAGGGATTCGCCATCCCCTGAGCTCCCCAGCCCGCCCATCCGGTCGAGAAACTCGTTCGGCGAGACTCGATGCGATATGCCTTTCCCACGAGACCTTCGTCCACGACTCTCCGCACGAGAAGGAAATCCCGATCCCATCGACGGCTGTGGTGCGGGAGGACCTTCACCCCTTTCGCCGCGGCTTTGTCGTAGATCTCGAGTGCTTCGCCGTAAGAGAGGGCAATCGGCTTTTCGATGATCAGACTCTTCCCATTGTCGAGGGCTGCAAGCGCCCACCTGTGATGCTGATCCGTTGTTGTTGCGATGACAAGCCATTGAACGGTTGTGTCGTCAATCAATTCCTCGTGGGAGGGGTAGGTCTTCACTCCAAAGCGAAGACGGGCGGCAGTTGTCAGGTCCGCCGACCGGCTGCTGGCGGCGATGAGCTTCAGCCCGGGCGTCGACCTGATCCGCTCACAATGGAAAAGGCCGATCCTCCCGACACCAAGGACCCCAATCGGTATCTCGTCCACAATGCTTCCCTCCTGCCGCTCATCCACCCGGTAGGGTGGGGTGCGCGGCCGCAAAGCGCGCGTTTCAGGACAGCACCTTGTTTATTGTCAGCAAGGCCACCCCAACGGCTTCGTCATTTTCGGAGTACTGCACGAAACCTGTCAAGCAATCGAGGCGTGATTCGTACGGGGCGCGCTCCCTTATTCTTCTGTCCATCGGCTCCCGCAGATACTCGCCGAGCACCGTTCCTTCTCCACACACGAGGATTTGCGGGGGGTTGACCATCTTCATTACCAGGGAGCATGCCTCACCAAGCGCTGCACCCGCCTCCTGCAGGACCTGCTCGGCCAGACGGTCGTGCACGGCCGCTGCCTCGCGTATTGCCTCCAAAGTGATATTTTCCAAACCCTCCGCCCGCGTACTCAGAATGGATATCACTCCTTCGGCGATCCGAGCCCGGACCATTGCACGTATTCCCGAGCCCGAGGCGACAGTCTCCAGGCACCCTGTGTCACCGCACACGCAGCGCTTGTCGTTCCCTTCGAGGGCGACGTGCCCGATCTCGCCCGCCACACCGTGGCTGCCTCGATAGAGCTTCCCGTCCAATACAAGCGCCGACCCGAGGCCCTCTCCCAGGTAGAGGAGCACAAAGTTCTCGGTCTGCCCGTTCCCGCGCTTCCGAAGCTCGGCAAAGGCCACGGAACGGGCATGGTCTTCCACCATCAGCGGGACACCCACCTCTTCCAGGACTGAAACGACGGGGATATTTCGAAAAGGTCCGTACTGGAGACCCGACAACCAGATTCCACGCTCGGTGTCGACCCTGCCCAGTACAGAGACCCCCACCGCGATGCAGCGCGTGGGATCGCGGCGGGAAATGGTTTGTCTGATCGAGACCTTGATCGTGTCGAGCAGAGCAAGGAGCTCGCTCTCCTCGCGGATTCCGTTATCCGTCGCTATGAGATTACTCTCGAGCAGCTGTCCGGTGCCCGACACCACGACAAGCCTGCAGGATCCCATCTTGAGGGCCACGCCGACCGCGAAAAATGCATCCTCCGAAATGCGGTGAATGATGGAAGGTCTGCCATGCCCCTGGCGAGTATTCTCGTACGAGACGATGAAACCCTTGTCCCGGAGCGAGCGCAGAGCCCCTACGGTACGCCCGTTGCTCAGGCCCGTCATGCCCAGGATTGAAAGCCTCGTAGGCATTGGCGTGGAATAGATTGCGTGAAGGACGCGGCGCTCCTCTGTGGTCATCAGTCTAGTCAACAAAGGCGTTTCTCCTCACTGATGGGATTACCTTCTTGCGATCGACACGGTGGCAGCATAATTGATACAGCAAAAAGTGGCAAGATGAACTGTCCAGAATATTCTTTTCGCCACTATATATTGCAAAAAAACTGCATTTCTCGATCTAATATATCACAATCAGAATAAAATATTTGCTTGACATGCCATTTCTTTAGTGCAATTATTCCAATGATCATTAATCTTGAAGGTCACAGCAGCGGCATCCTGGACGGGCCGCAGTTCCTGTGACGTGGAGGAGGTGAAGGCCATGAGAAGTAGAATGGTCGTGGTAGCGATGGTATTCATCCTTGCGGCAGTGACCGTGACGTGGGCAGGAGGCAAGCAGGAGGGCGCCACCGGCACTGCGGGGGGCAAGGTTTCAATAACGTGGATGCTCTGGTGGATACCCGAGTGGGGCCAGACCAAGGTGGACTGGATCATCTCCAATTTCGCGCAATCACATCCGAACATCACCGTAACCACCATCGGTTCTCCCTATGACCCGTATCGGGACAAGCTGGTGACCCTGATGCAGTCAGGCAATACGCCGGACGTATTCGGCACGGAATCCCAGTGGATCCCCGCTTTGTCCAAGCTCGGAACGGTCCAGGACCTCGGTCCTCTGCTCGGCTCAGATTCTGCGTTCAAGTCGTCGATCCCGGCTTCCGCCATCATAAAATATGCGGGCGTTGTCAGGATGATTTACTACTACGAGATGGGATACCATTTCGCCTACAACGTGGACCTGGCGAGCAAGATCGGCGCGCCGCTTCCCTCGTCATGGCAGGACCTGCCCGACTGGCTCGCCGCCGTGAAGAAGAGCGGTGTTGCCCAGCAGGGCCTGGCGTTGCAGTTCAACCCGAAGGACGCGGACCACGTCATGGGGAGACTGCTGTTCACGCCGCTTCGACAATTCGGCGGCAAGCTGCTGAATGACGATGGCTCGGCCGCCTTCAATTCCGATCTCGGAGTCAAGGTGCTTGAGTATTGGAAGAGCCTGATCGACGCGGGGCTCGTCTTCCCGGATCCGGTTGCCACCACCGAGAACACCATGTACGACATGATGTCAAGCGGGACCCTCCCGATGCAGTTGAATGGGCCGTGGGTGGCTTCATTGGTCCACCAGAGCAACGCGAACGTGAAGATCGTCTACCTGCCGGTGTTGAAGGAAGAGGTTGCAAATGGAACCTACCTGTCCGGAAGCGGCCTCGGCCTATCCTCGCAAAGCAAGCAGGCCGCCGCCGCCACGGCGTTCTTCAAGTACCTCTGGAGCGAGCCGGTTGCATCCCAGATGATCGCGGGGACTCACCTGCCGTTCACAAACGTGAAGGCACTGAACAGCCCCGCCAATGCGAGCGATCCGATCCTGGGGCCGGAGGTGCAGATGCTCTCCAATCCCAATTCGGTATCGATCAATCCATTCCCCAACATGGAGCAGGCCCAGGAAGCGCTCGCCAACGAGATTGCCAACTACATCCTTGGCAAGAAGTCTGCAAAGCAGGCCCTGGACGATGCCGCCGCGACGTGGGACAAACTGAGGATGCAGCAGTAAGCGCACATCGCATGGAGACGCTCAATGGGGCGTCTCCGTGCGCAAATAAAGTCCGACCAGTAAAGTGAATCAAGGTAAACCCGATGAGAATCAGGTCGAAGCCAGATCTCCGTGGGATCATGTTCGTATTGCCGGCAGTGGTGTTCCTCGTGTGCGTGGTGCTCTACCCGCTCCTGCAGATCTTCCCGTGGAGCCTCGATACCTGGTCGGCTGAAACGCACTCCTTCGTTTTTGTGGGATTGCAGGAGTTCCGCCGGCTCCTTGCCGAGCCGGAGTTCTGGCATTCGATCAAGATAACGTTCTTCTTCACAGGGCTGGTGGTTGCCGGCCACCTCGTCATCGCCTGGGTCCTTGCGGAGGTCCTGAACTCGAAACTGTGGCCTGGCCATCGACTGAGAAACCTTGTTCGCTCGCTGCTCCTCCTGCCGTGGATTTTCTCCGTCTCAGCCGCCGCCCTGATCTGGGGCGCACTCTATCACCCCATCGGGTACCTCTCGTATTACGCCAGTCACCTCCTGGGTGTGAGCAGCGTCGGGTTCCTGAGCAATCCCGACCTCACCCTGTTTTCCGTGGTGTTCGTCATTCTCTGGAAGTTCTATCCACTCTATATGCTCATGATACTGGGCGGACTCGAGTCACTTCCTGAGGAGGTCTACGAGGCGGCAAGGGTGGACGGAGTCAGCTGGCGCCAATCCTTCTTTCAAATCACCATCCCTCTCATGAGGTCTCTCACGCTTACAGTCGTTCTCATCGATTTCATCACGACATTCATCCATTTCGACCTAGTGTGGATCATGACAAAGGGCGGTCCGGTCAACAGCACCTACCTGGTGAGCTTTTACCTCTACGAAAGAGGGCTGCAGACCTCGAGCTTCGGTTATGCATCCGCAATCGGTGTCTTTGTCGCACTCCTGTTCGGGATCCTGATGTATGCCTATATCGTGGCGTTCTACAGGCGGGAAGCGTAGGCAAAGAGAGAAAATGCGCGGCGTGAAATCAATCGAGAGACCGCTCTTCTTCCTGCTCGTTGCCGTCATCCTGACGCTGTCCGTTTTTCCGGTCGTGTACGCTTTCTTCACCTCTTTGAAACCCGGCAAGGAGCTGTTCGTCCTGCCCCCGAGAATCCTTCCCAAGGAATGGACGCTCGAGCCGTACAGATATGTCTTTCAGCATGGCGAGTACCTCCGGTATTTCCTCAACTCCGTCGTGATTGCCGGGGGCACGACGATCGTATGCCTCGTTCTTGCGAGCCTTGCGGGGTACGGATTTTCCCGGTTCTGGATCCCTGCCAAGCGCGCCATTTTGACGATTATTCTGCTCTTGCAGATGTTTCCCGGAGTGGTTCTCCTGACGCCCTACTACCGGCTTGCGCAGGACCTCCATATCTACGACACGTATCTCATCCTCATTCTCATCGACAGCGGACTGGTGCTGCCCATCTCGATCTGGCTGCTGAAAAACTTTTTCGACACCGTCCCGGCGTCGATGGAGGAGTCCGCCATGGTCGATGGTTCCACGAGACTGCAGGCGCTGGTCTACGTGGTTGCCCCCCTGGTGCGTCCCGGTCTCGTTGCCATGACGATCATGGCGTTCCTGACGTCCTGGAACGAGTTCATGTTCGCGCTCATTCTCACCAGCAGCCCGAACGTGAGCCCGGTGACGTACGGTCTTGCGCAGCTCTTCGGCCCGTATAACATCCAGCGGAACATCGTCATGGCAATCACGATGCTCTCGGTCTTTCCCTTGATCCTGATCTTCGTCTTCCTCCAAAGACACCTGGTGCGGGGCATCATGGGAGGAAGCGGCAAATGAGATCTCCAAGCGAGGAACCAATGGACACAGACAGGGCAATCACCGCGCTGCTCGGCTATCCGCCTCATTCGCGGTTGCTCATTCTCAACGTCGACGATTTCGGCATGTGCCACTCGATGAACATGGCGGCCATGAAGATGCTGCGATCCGGGGTCGCGACATCAACCACCTTGATGGCCTCCTGCCCGTGGGCGGTGCACGCAATGAGCCTTCTCAAGGAAAACGCGGACATGCATTTCGGCGTGCACCTGACTGCGATCAGCGAGCAGCCCAACTACCGGTGGGGACCGCTGGCATCGCACGACAAGGTGCCGACGCTCGTGGACGAAGACGGCTTCTTCTACCCGGAGAGCCGCATGGAGGAGTTCCTGGCCCACGTCAGGCTGGGTGAGCTTGAAAGGGAGTTTCGCGCGCAGATCGAAACGGTTCTTCGTCGCGGCCTGCGTCCCACTCACCTGGACAGTCACTGCGACGTTCACATCCGGCGGAACGACATCTTTGAGATGGTGAAGGGCCTGGCTCTCGAATACGGTCTCGCCCTTCGGGTGAGCCACCCTCATCTTACAAGTGCCCTGCTTGAGCAGGGGTATGCGGTGAACAGCCACGATGTGCTGGATAGCACCAAGGTGAAGCTCCCTGACAAGCACGACACCTATGTGAAGCTGCTTCGCGAGCTCCCGCCGGGACTCTCGGAATGGGCGGTGCACCCTGGGATCGCCAACGATGAGCTCGAGGCGGTGACGCCCTCTTGGTCCGCGCGGGCTGCAGACCTGGAGTTCTTTACATCACCGGAGGCGCGGAAGGTTGTAGAGGAAGAAGGGATCGTTCTGCTCGGCTACCCGCCACTGCAGAAGTTGTGGCGTGCCAGAGCAAAGGCTCACTAGTCTGGTTTCGAGGAGGTCATCATGCCGGGTCCAGGTGCATACGTCGTTGACAACGAAGAGCGGGACGAAGTCCTGGAAGTTCTCCAGAGCGGCTATCTCTCCCGTTACGGAGAGGACAGCAACAAGTCGTTCAAGCAAAAGGTCTATACCTTTGAGCGGGAGTTTTCCCAGAAGATCGGTGTGGCCTACGCCGTTGCGGTCAGCTCGGGAACCGGAGCCCTCATTGCCGCCCTGAGGGCACTGGGGATCGGTCGGGGGGACGAAGTCCTCGTTCCTGGCTACACCTTTATCGCCTCAATTTCCTCCATCCTTGAAGTCGGCGCCACTCCTGTGCTCACGGAGATTGACGAGTCCCTGACAATGGATGTCCAGGACACGGAAAGCAAGATAGCCGGAAAAACGAAGGCGATTATTCCTGTCCACATGCTGGGAAACCCTGCAGACATGGACAAGGTGCTTGCCCTGGCGAAGAAACGCGGAATCGCAGTGATAGAAGATTGCTGCCAGGCGGTCGGCGGCTCGTACAAGGGGCGGCGCTTGGGGTCCCTCGGTGACATTGGCACCTTTTCTTTCAACATCTTCAAGGTGATCAATTCCGGTGACGGCGGCATAGTGACGACCAACAGCCGTACCCTCTACGAGAAGGCCTTCGGTTACCACGATCAAGGGCACATGCCCCTTCGCAAGGGCGTTGAAATCGGGAAACGCAGCATGATCGGCGTGAACTTGCGCATGAACGAGCTCACGGGAGCCTTCCTCCGTGCGCAGTTGCGCAAGCTGGACACGATTCTCGTGCGCCTGCGTGAAAGCAAGGAGGCCCTGAAGGCCGAAATCGCTTCCGCGGGGATCGACGGACTCTCTTTCAGAAAGATCAACGACAACGGAGAATGCCACACAATCCTCTGCGTGCAGTTTCGCACCGTCGACTCAGCGCAGAAAGCGGCACGGGCGCTGGGAACCAAGACTCTCGAGAAGAGCGGCTGGCATGTCTACAACAACATGGAGCAGATACTTTCATGGACCGACCCGGGAGGCCGCACTCCGATGCGTCGAAATATGCTGCCGAAGACAGACGACATTCTCTCCCGCAGCATCAACCTGAGTGTCGGGGTGGTCGACTCCGGGATCGGCGCGGACTTCGGGATCACCATCCTCTCCGATAAAGCCGAGATCCATCGCACTGCTCAGAAGTTCATCAGTACAGTGAAGAGAGCATTGACTTAATGCTGCCGCGGTTGCCAAGGGTGCACTCACCGCCCCCGGGGATAACAACAAGACCTGTTTCAATTACTTCAGCAGGCGGTCTCTCGAACAGTATTTACATGTCACGTTCAACGATCCTCGATGACCGCGTTCGAGATTTTTCTCATCCGGAGTTTCATGAAGGATGTCCCTCTCTCGTTGATCGAATCGGCCAGGATGGATGGATCGAGCGAGTTCCGCAATCTCGTCTCCATCGCCATTCCGCTGACGCGACAATCGTTGACGAGCCTATTCATATTCGCGGCGAAGTGGAGTTGGAATGCGCATTTCGCTCCTCTCATTCTGATCCAGCGGGCGAAGCTCCGAACCGCGCCGATCGACCTCGACTATTTCCGGCAGCAATTCACAACGACTATCCCCTTGTTTCTGCGGCGGCATTGACGGCGATCGTGCCAATTCTGATCGTGTACCTCGTTTTCCAGAGGAGGATCGTCATGGGCATGACGATCGGCGCGCCCTCAAGGAATGAGCGGACGGCTCATGGGGCGGCTCACCAGGCCGCGTCAGGGCAGGGGGTCGACGGGGGGGTGATTTCACATGTCAAACTTGCTTGATGGAATCAGAAAGACTCTCCTGATGGGGCCGGGCCCTTCCTGCGTTCCTGACGAGGTGTACCGTGCGTTGGCGAAGCCCACAATTGGCCACCTTGACCCCTATTTCATCCGCCTCATGGATGAGATCAGGTCCTCGCTCCAGCAATTGATGGGAACCAGAAATCCGGTGACCTTCCCCGTGTCGGGGACTGGATCTGCAGGGATGGAAACCTGCTTTG
>JBEKXR010000125.1:0-8934 GCA_049511935.1 Spirochaetia bacterium
ATCTACCAGATCCAGGGAACGGGCGCCCGAATCGAGTTCGTGCCGAAAATCGAATCTCTGAGCCTTGACTACTATGTCTATGAGGACACCCGCTCCCAATTTCCAGGCATCTCGCCTCCGGGTCCCCCGATAATCACTTCACCGGGCACGTATGCCAGTGACTTCCGGTTTCTCTTCAATTCCGCTGGCATCAAAGTTGAGGGCTTCATGGGCGTGGACCTCACACCGTCCTCGCTCGACTACTTCTTCCGCGGCGGCATTCTCTTCTATGCCTCGGACCGCAATGCGGAGTTTCTCCTTCAGCTGGGCATCCCAAAATGGGACCCGTCAGTGGACAACGTTCCGAACGCCAATCTCTTCTACCTGCTCGTCGAGCCTCGACTCCACCTGGGGCCCATTTCCATGGTTCCAACATTCTTCTGGCACCCGTCCGACTACATGCAGGCTGGTCCCAACCCGGGTGAAGCAGGTACCTTCGATGTGAACCTGAATATCTTCTACGGAGACGCTTCGAAAGAGTCGCTCCAGGCAGGCGTGGAAAACAATTTCAGGTTCCCGTCAGGCACGCAGGCTGCATACAAGCTCTCCCCGTGGCTCGGAATCAGCACGCCGGGAGTCCTCTGGAAAGTGAAGGTGGATGCAAAGATCTATCCACTCGACTTCTCAGACCTCGTCGAGGTGTTTGTGGGGGCCCAGGCGCAGTTCTGACGGACGTTGAGGATATCCTGGGCGGCAATTCCGCGTTTCTCTTCCGCTCGCACGTCGGACTGAAGTTGAACCTGGATTCCAACCCTCTCGTCTCTCGATTCCTTTGAGCACGCGGCCTTCGCGGAGCGTCTCCCTGCGATGCGGCCAACAGTAGCCGCGCACAGGGTTCGCACTGGCCACCGATCGTCGAACCGGCGTGCCTCCTTTCAGGCATGACTGGCAGAAATAGAATGGGCCCCCCTCGCGGGGAGCCCAATGTGTCGTCTTGTATCTGGAGCTTGTTACTGCGCGGGCTTCGTCGCGTCCATCTTCTGCTGCTCGAGGAACCGGAGAACCTGAATGTTGCCAAGCCTCTTGAGCTCGGCCATCCGGCGGGCCTCCTGGCGCTGCTGCAGGATGCCCCAGATCGCTTCGTCGTTGATGTCGCGCTGGGTCGCGATGATCGCCTTGTCGTAGGTGATCTTGATGTCCTTCAAGTAGGTGACGAAGTCGCCGCCCTCCTGCGCCGCGTCACGGTAGATGACGATCCCGACCAGCTTCATGTACGGCTCTCCCTTCGGGTACAGGGGGAACTTGCGCAGCTCTCGGTTACGGACATCCACAATGTAATTCGGGTTGTTCCAGGTGAGCGTGCGCCAGCCGTCGAACTGAAGGTAGTCCATGAACATCGTCTGCTCGTTCCCGTCCTGGTCTGAGATGATGACCCCGATGCCATTGGGGAAGTTCGCGCCGTAGACGGTGAGCGAGAGGCTCTTCAACACACCGACGTTCTTCACGACGCCGTAGGTATTGAACTTCTCTCCCTTGCCCTTGTCCGCGTCCGCGACGACGAGCTTCGACCCCTGCAGGGCATCCTTGTCTGCGTAGGCGGGGATGTCGAACGGGGGCTGAATGATCGCCCACGAGTTGTACGGCTCGACCGGGAAATGGATGCGGATCCCGAGGACCTTCTTGTTCGCCATGTCCTCGCCGTTGAACTGCTTCGCGTTCGGGTTCGTTGAGGCTTCCCTGGTCATGGTCACGCTCTGGTTGGAGATCGACCGCGCGGAGGAGGCGAGGGTCACCTGCCAGTTGCTGAGGGCGAGTGACGATTTCATCGCCGCCTTCTCATCGTCGGAGAAAGACGCGCCGGCCACCGGGCTGTAATCGATAAGCGTGAGCCCGTTTTCGCTGGGCGCCTTGTTCGCGCCCACGACCTGATCGGCGCCAAGCTTGGTGAAATCGATCAGCACGGATTCGTCGGCAAAGAGCGCTGTTCCGCCGAGGAGAAGCCCGACGACAACAAAAATGAACAGCCTTTTCATGCAATGCTCCTTTCGCTGCAGAAACCTTCCGGAGTTCAGAGACAATTATAGCAACGGGACTTGCTTTGTCAAATCTTTTTCTTTTCCGCGAAGATCGGCGCTTGACCGTCGATAAAGAAGACGACCTCGGCAAAGCGCGGGAAATTCAGCTTCAGCGAGCGTGTCAATGCGGCGAGCGCTTCTGGCCCCTTCAGGGGGACTTCGGGGTCGTCGACAAGAATCTGAGGCGTGAGATCGAGGTACAACGTTCTGCCGCTCACCATGACTGCGGTCACCATCGCACCTCTCGGAAAAAGCCGCAGCGCATCGTGGCGAGTGGGGCCGAGGAGCACGTTGTCTGCGGTCTCCTGGACGTTTTCTTCCACGGTCTGGTGGCGCGGGACGAATCGCATCTCCGCCAGGATGCGGCCCGGCGGCTGCGAAGGGAAATAGAGGATCCGGGCGACCCTCGAGTTGCCGAAGAGAAAAAACAGCAGGAGAGACACGGCGAGTGTGCCAATCAGCGCGGCACCGATGGCCGCCGGCGTCCCCCGGAGACGCATGCGCAGAAGAAAGTCGAATCTATCGAGCACCGACGCTCCCGCTCCGTTCGAATCCCTGGATGAAGGCCTTCACGCCACTGTACATGCCCTGCGCCACCTCGTTCAAGTACGCGGGGTCCGCCAGGCGCGGGGCCTCCTCGGCATTGCTCACGAAACCCACCTCGGTGAGGACGGCGGGCATGCGCGCGTTGCGCACCACGTACCAGTCGTTCTGACGCAGGCCCCGATTGCCGCTCTTCTGCCCGATGCTCGCGTCGAGCCCGGACAGGATGTTCTGCGCCAGGATCGTGCTCTCCAGCGAGATCTCCTCCTCGCGCATGCTGTTGAGAATGGGAAGGATATCGAGATTTTCCTTGCCCGCGGCCTTCTCATCGACGAGCGTCCGTTCGTAGGAAGGGGGGAGGCACCACACCTCGAAGCCAGAGGCGGTCTTGTTGAAAGGTGAGGTGTTGGCGTGAATGGACACGTACAGGATCGTATCCTTCGTCTTTTCCAGGAGCCCGTTGGCGATCACGACACGGTCCTCCAGGGAAACGAACGTGTCGTCGTTCCGCGTGAGAATGACCTCCTTGTCGGAGAACCCTCCCTTCAACAAGGCCGCGAGCGAGCGCCCCACGCTCAGCGTGATGTCCTTCTCCATCAGCGGGACCATTTTCTTGCCTGCTGCGACGCTCCCCACGGCCCCGCTGTCCTTGCCGCCGTGTCCCGGATCAAGGAGGATGTACTGCACGCGCAGGTGCTCCCCGGCGTGAGCCAGGCGGTCCTTCTGCACGGCGTCTCCGATCGCCCCGACGGCCGCCGTGGTGAGCCACACCGCGCCGTTCCGTCGGACCGGCGCATCGATTTGCACCTTGAGACGATAGTTGATGAGTGCACTGTCGGCCCCCACGGCGACGGCGATCCTGTCGTCCCCGAACGAAATGACACCCGCGTCGCGCAACGGATCCCATTCGAGCACGGCCCCAAGGTCGCTCGTCAGGGAGAGGATGTTCTTGTCCTGCGCGCCGACTGCAGCGCCGATCACGAGCATGGCACAACAGAGGAAGGCTGCGAATCTGGGGAATGTCATGATCCCGTAAGGAACTCCTTGAGGGTGCCACGTCGCGCAGCCGCACGCACGCTGTCCAGCAGATAGACGGCTCCCTGGTGGCCTCCTCGTACCACGGCCCGCCAGAAGGTTCCAGAGAGGTGGAAGCCCCTTCCGACCCCGCCCGGAAGCAGGGAGCCCCCGCCTCGATCGCACGCGAGGCGGACCGATTCCACGAAATCGATTCCGTGCCAGTCCCTCACCTTCAATTGATCCCATCCTGGTATCGAATCGATCGCGAGCGGAACCCCGGGATCGAGCCCTGCCATGTCTCCGCGAAACGCCGGCATCACCTGAAGGTCCGCCCGAAACCACGGAGGGAGATCCTCGAAACAGTCGTGCGCGTCGTTGCTCAGCAGATGGTCGGTGGTGGCCTTCACGAGAGGGCAAAGTCGAATCTCAAACATTCCCAGCGCGCGGCTCGCCGCTTTTTCAGCCTCATCAAGGCTGTTGGCAACCGCCAGCACGTTTCCGCACTTCTGCACATTGTTGGAGGGAAAGACCACCGCGTCTCCCGCAGCAATCCTGAGAAAGACCTCCGCAACGCCGTCGATGTGCCGCGCCTTCTCCTCTCCGCTTACCTGCTCGACGACCCCCGGGATCGAGATCAATGCCCGTTCTGCGCAGACCTTCCACTTCCAGGGCGTGAGGTTGCCCGGCGGCAGTCCCACGGCGATGTTCAGGGCGGCCTCTGTGACCTCCACTCCGGAGGCCAGAGGATAAGTCCATCCCGACATATAGCCTCCGGACAGGCGCGCGGCGATCTCACCGACCATCGGTCCCTTCGGGGTCAGCTTGATGTCGCCCTTTGCGGCGCCGTTGTCGATGCCGATGGCCTTGATCCCCGCGAGAAAGACAGATTCGACTGCCTGAACGGTTTCCGTGGCAAACCCTGTCGGCATGGTATGCCCCATCTCGACAAAAGAGGGGGGAAACCGAATCAGCCTGTCCGCCACGCCGCAGACAGTGATCTTTCCCCTGTCCACGATCGCATCAAGGCTGAACTCGGGTCCTTCCATGTACTCCTCGACGATGACGCGCGAGGATCGCGAGAGCGGGAGCGCTGCCCGGCACGCATTGACCAACTGGCCGGCATTCCCGACCCATCTGACGCCCCGGGCTCCCATGTTGTCCACGGGCTTCACGACGAGGGGAAAGGCCATCCCGGGCCCGAGGCTCAGACCGGGATCCCCGTCCCCCGACCAGCAGAAGAAGCGAGGGCTGGGCACGCCTGCGGCGGCAAAGGCTTCGCGCATGAGGCACTTGTCCGTTGCCCGCATCGCCGTGGCGTAGGGGATGCCGGGAAGCTCGAGCTTCTCCGCGACCCATGCCACCGAGGATGAAAAATCGGTGCCCGCGGTGAAGATTCCGTCAAGGCCCGACGTCTCCCTGACGGAGCGCGCAAAGGCCAGGAGCTCGTCCTTGTCCTTCAGGTCGATGCACTCGAATACATCCGCACGGTCTCGCGCAATCGCGCGGGGATTGCCGTCCGCGAGGATCACGCGCCATCCCTTGCGTCGGGCGATTCGGATGCCCGGCTCCTGCATGACTCCGCCGCCGAGGATCAGGATCGTCGTCACGCCTCTCCCTTCACGGCGTACGCCTCGAACGTGTCCCCCAGCCGCAGGAGCACGCTCACGCTGTGCAGCGCCCGTGCGGCGACACCCCACTTGCGAGCCGCCCTGCCGAGCACGCCCGGAAACCGCTCCGGGTGATGCCCGGTGACCCTCACCCGCTGGAGGGCCAGGCCGTATCGCGCCAGCGTCTTCCCCAGCCTCCGAGGCGAGAAGATCGTGAAATGATCTCCTGGGCTGTTCAGGAGAAATTGGTGAAGATTCCGACGGGCGGAGATCCCGCGGGCGTTCGGCATCGAGAAAGCAAGCACACCGCCCTCCACGAGGAGCGCGACGGCCTTCCGCAGCACTCCATCGGTATCCGGGAAATGCTCGAGCACGTACCAGAGCGTGAGGGCGGCGATCCGCCGGGGAAGCTGTTTCCTCTCCACCACTTCGAATCCCGCGCGGAGCGCCGGCATTCCAAGTGTCTTCGTCACGTACGACACGGCTGCCGGCGAGATGTCGAGCCCGAATGCAGGAAGACCGGCTTCGCCGAGTGCGGCAAGGAAGGGACCATACGCGCACCCGACATCGAGAACAACGCCGTCTGACCTGCGGCCGAGCAGCCGACGGATGGCCGCAACACGGGGCCGCAAGGCTGCCTTGATCGATTCGAAATCCTCCAGGTAGGTCCGCCCGTACTGCGCCTTGTACTCGGAGGAGAAGTAGCCGGAATCGTACTTCTTTCGACTGCCGGCGAAGCTTTCCAGCGAAATGATCAGGCATCCCGTGCAGCGGCGGTAGGTGCGGTCGGGAAACCGGGCGATGACCGTATTGCCGGTCCGGCCGCACACGGGGCACTCCGCGCCCCCGACATTATTGAGGGAGCCGAGCACGCGCGCGAGTTTCTTTCCCCGTTCCCTGCCCACTCGAGCATTGAACTGGTCGACGTGTGCCTGCAGTCGATCCGGATCCTCCAGCAGCCCTTTCAGGGCAGCGATGCGGGGAGTACCGGTCCCCATCATCGGGAACCCCGCGGCAGCCCCGAGCTGCGCGTGATAGTGCGAAGGGTTGAACAGGATCGCGGGGATTCCGATCGCGAGTGCCTCGAAGGCTGCCATGCCGAAGTGTGTGATCAACAGGTCATGACGGCTGAGCATGCGGGCGAGACCGAGGGGGGCCTGGGTGACTTTCACGCCGTCGGGCCATTCGCGCCGCCCGGCAAGGGGACCTTCCACGACCGTGAGCTGATCTGGCCGGAAGAGGCCCGCCTCCAGAACGGACTTCGCGAGCCGCTCTCCCAGATGTTCTCTGTCTTCCCCGCCGAGGCTGACCAGGACCCTCTTCCACGCGTTGGGTGCTGCTTTCCGTACGCGGCGAGGCAGGAAAAGCAGCGAAGGATCCTCCAGGTTTGCTCCAGACCTCCCAGGGGGTCCTGGAAGAGCATCCACGGTGAATGACGCCAGATCGCGCGCCTCACCCCCCTCGTCGATGCAGGCAACCAGCCCGTGCTCCATGAGCTCCTGGAGCTCCCGCGCGGATGTTCGTCGTGCGTCGACGACGATCACGTCCCAACGCTTCCCCGACGGGATCCTGGTCACGGCCAGGGGTTTCGGACGCCCCGGGTGCCGGGCAAGCCCTTCGGCCAGAAGCTTCCTCGCACCCTGATCCAGGTGACGCGTGAGGAATGAGCGCCTCGTGTCAGCCGCCGCCATTGCCTGCCCCCCCGATGACACCGGCATGCGCCGGCGGACGCTCCTTAAGCCACGCCACGACCTGTTCGATTTCGATCGGCATTCCTTCGTAAAGGTCCTCGAAGAGCCGGGTCACCAGATCCAGGTCCTCGCGCGTGTCTACAGTCACTCGTCCTTCCGCGTATGCGGCATATGGAGGGGCCGGTGCCTCGAGAATACTGAACCTGTCTGTATGCCGGTAGAGGTAGGTGGTGATGTGCTCCCTTTCGTCCTGCCGGGTCGAATCGCGCTCCGCTTCGAACAACGCCCCGGCCGTCACCACCTCGACGCCCGAACCCCACGGCACTCCGACGTAGTGGCTGAGAACCGCCCGCGCCCGTTCATGCTCCGCGATGATATCGCGCGCGAGGCGCGCGGATGTGAGCGGGTTGTCGCCCGTGGCACGGATCACGCGCTCGGTCCCGTACAGGCGGCTGGCCAGACAGTAGCGGGCGAGCACGTCCTCATCGGGACCGGCCACAACCTCGAATCCCTCGGCCGCGGCCAGCGGACGCAGCGCCCCAAGGCTCCTGCCGTCGGTCAGGAGAGCCCTCACGTCCGCGGGCACGGCCGCAAGGGACCGCATGACGTGCTGGATGAGGCATCCGCCCGGGAGGGGGAGCAAAGCCTTGGAGGGCAGGCGGGTGGAACCGAGCCGCACCTGGACGAAGATGCCGGTGAACACGTCAGGGACGCTCCCAGCCAGCGATGAGGTCCCGGGGATCGCGGCGAAACCTGAACCGGTGCGTGCGAACCCAGCGCCGGACGATGCGGAACTCCTTGACCGCATACAGGGGACCGGTGTCCGAATGCAGCATGTAGTCCAGGGCCCGCCATACCGGCAGGACGCCCATCTCCCTGCGCGTTCTCACGGCCATGTTCTTCAACCAGACCTTCTTGTAGCCCTCATTCGGGGTCGTGTCCTCCTCGGGCGGGGAGCCGGTATAAGTCAGGCTCATCCGTATTGTGCCGAGGAGCCGCTCGCCCCAGAGGAAACATCGCAGGCCGAAATCCAGCTTCTGCCAGTAGGGGTTGACGATGCCGGGGTCATAGCCGCCCGTCTGTGCGAACTTCAGGCGGTTGTACAGCCCGCAATAGTCGAACGGGAACAGGATCCTCTCTCCCTCGACGCGCGGAACATGGTAGGCAATCGAGAACCTTCGCTTCTTCCACAGCGGCGCCTGCCACGTGGGTATGGGGTCGTTGCGGGCTGTGCGCGCCACCGGCACCGAGCAAAGCACTCCGGACTTTTCCATGGATCCGAGGAGCGCGGAGGGGAACTCGACAAGCCTCGTGTCGCTCCACGTGACCATGACCATCGGGGCCCGGGCTTCGTCAATTCCGATGTTCACCCGGTCTCCCGCCGTGCTGCGATCGGTGACCAGGAGAAATCGGACCTGGGGGAAATCCCGCGCAAGGGGTTCGACGTCCGTGGATGACTCCGATTCCTCGATCCAGAGAATCTCCCCGAGCGACCGGGCGAGAAGATCCTTGAGCATTTCGGACTTGAACAGCCTGTCCCCCCTGCCCAGGACGAGGAGCGTAAGGGGAAAGGGGTGACGCCTGACGCGGTCCCATCGCGGGCCGCCTAACACGGTGTACGGGATGCGGGAGCCGGTCTCAGAAATTGTACGTGTAGTATTCATCGCAGGCGGCGCAGATCCCCGGGTACTCGCCGGACAGGTGCGAGCGGTGGATCCCGCGCGCCGATTCCCACACCGCCGAGAGATCGTCCTCCAGTGCGTTTCCCAGCTTCACGCTTGCACGAAGGTCTTCCTTGCACAGTGGAACGGTCCCGTCCAGCAGGATCGCCATGTCGCGCTTCAGATGCCAGCACGTGAATCGTTTCAGGGGTGAAAGGTCTGCCACCTTGCGGTCCGGCAGGGTACCGCTGAACGCGTCGTACTTCTGGATGATGACGTTCTCCGTGCGCGCCTTCCACGTGCGGAAGAAGACATCCAGGTCTTCCTCGTTCTCCTTCATGCGCACCGCCTGCACCCATGT